>JBKKBW010000441.1:0-2258 GCA_046713635.1 Dehalococcoidia bacterium | reverse complement strand
GGCCTGTAGGGCGGACGCCTTCGTGCGAACGAGTTCGAGCCGTTCGTCGGCGGCGGGGGAGTGAACTTCTGTGACGAGCCCACCCTGTATGCGCGAGCGGATGCGGGCCGGGAGCTGGCTCGAGTCGCTCAGGTGCTGGTCGGTAGTAACGACGACCAGGCAGCCCCGCTGGGCGAGGGTGTTAAACAGGTGGAAAAACTGTTCAAGGGACGCGGCTCGGGCTGGAAGGAACCCGAAGTCGTCAAGTAGGAATATCTGACAGGAGTCGAATTCCTGGCGGAAGGTGTGTGGCTGCCCGTTGCGAACGGCACGCGCGTAGCGGTCCACGAAGCCCTCGCCGGTCAGAACTGAGACGGGGCGATTCGCGGCGAATGCGGCGTTGCCGATGGCGTGAAGCAGGTGTGTTTTGCCTACGCCGGACGCACCGGCGAGCACAAGCGGATTGTAGGCGCACTTGTCGCTCGAGGCCTGTCTGGCTGCCCGGTAGGCGACCCTGTTGCTCTTCAAAACTAGGAAATTCTCGAACGTTAGGCGCGGATCGAGGCCCGCCGGGCAGACGGCTGGCGTGGAGGCGGTGCCGCTGTCGAAGGAGTCGATAGTGGTGCCGGGCTGAGCGCCGAGTACCTCGAACGTCACGCTGACGTCGCTGGCGATTAGTCGCGAAACGGTCCGGTTGACAACGGAGCTCATCCGCGTCCGCAGCCACTCCAGGGCAAAGTCCGACGGAACGCCGACGATGAGTTGTTCCCCGTCCAGCCGGAGGCCGGTCGTGTGGCGTAACCATGTTTCGAAATTGGGGCGGGTGACCTGGAGTTCGAGCTGGCCAAGCGCTGTTTCCCACAACGCCTGAGGAGACCTGTTGCGCACTAGTGACTCCTTGACCGCTGGGAGGCACAAGCGCTCCCCAACAAGCCAGCTCGCTGGCTGTCAACGCGTTTGAAGTTTGTTCGAAGTTTTGCCTGGCGCCTGTCGTGGCTTCTGTCCCGCCCCGTGACTCGCGCCACGGAAAGAGGCTGTCCCCAACCCCCGTATGCCACACAGAGTGTGACCCCAGGCGATGCTGAGCATAGCACGTCGTAGGCGGTGACGGTCAAGGCCTTTATGACGACTTTGTTGTTTTTCGCGAAAGAAAAAAGTTCGCAACTTCCCACCGGCTGGGATCAAAGCGTTGCGAAATAACGCGCGGTGTATAATGCGGAGCGTTTCGGTCGGAGGGAGCAACGTTGTTTCTCGCACTGGATGTTGGCAACACAACGATCACGATCGGCTTGTTTGAACAAGACGAGCTGCGAACGACGTGGCGGATCGCGACGGAGCACCGCCGTCTCGCTGACGAGTACGCAGTGATCTTGCTCGGACTATTCGAGGCGGAGGGCATCGCGTTGGCCGACGTCGACGCGGCCGCACTCGCCGCGGTTGTGCCGGATCTGGAGCCGGTGTTCGAGAACTTTTGTCAGCGGCGGCTCAACGTCAAGCCGCTTGTTGTCGGTACCGGCACAAAAACTGGCGTGCGAATCTTGTACGATAGCCCGCGCGATGTCGGCGCTGACCGGGTCGCTGACGTGGTGGGCGCGACGAAACTCTACGGACCGCCGCCCCTTGTGATCGTCGATCTGGGCACGGGGTTAGTGTTCGACGCGGTCTCTGCTGAAGGTGACTATCAGGGGGGCGCGATCGCCCCCGGTCTTGGCATCGCCGCCGAGGCGTTATACGCGAGGGCAGCCAAACTCTATCCTGTGGAGATCACCAGGCCCGTGAGCGCGATAGGCAAGAACACCATGCACGCCATCCAGTCGGGCCTGCTCTTTGGCTACGTTGGACTGATTGAAGGGATGGTAGCTAGGTTCAAGGAAGAGCTTGGAGGGCAGGCCCGAATCATCGGGACGGGCGGCTGGGCTGAACTGATTGCTCGCGAAACAAAGGTCTTCGATGTTGTCGATCCGGACCTCACATTGCACGGGCTCCGGCTGATCTATGAGTTGAATAACGCATGACCGTCCTACAAGGCCGCAACGTTGCGCTGGGGATTACCGGCAGCATCGCCGCCTACAAGGCCGCTGATCTGGCGAGCAAGTTGACGCAGGCTGGCGCGCGCGGCGACGCGATCATGACCAACGCGGCGACGCGCTTTGTAACGCCGCTGACGCTGCGCAGCATCACCGGCCGGCCGGTCTTTCTCGACATGTTCGATCCCGCGACGGACCTTGCGGAAGAGCACGTCGAGATCGCGCGGCGTTCCGAAGCAGTGCTTGTTGCCC
>JBKKBW010000440.1:0-3005 GCA_046713635.1 Dehalococcoidia bacterium | reverse complement strand
GACCGAAGGTTCGCGCGCTACGCACCCTGCGTTCGACCTTGCTGCGCAGGCGCAGGGCGGCATCATGAGCGTCACTGGCGACGCGGACGGGTATCCACTTCCGGCGGGAGCGGCCATCGCCGACTACGTGGGCGCGGCGAACCTGGCGATGGGGGTACTTGGAGCGCTGGTGCATCGAGAGCGCACGGGCCAGGGGCAGAAGATCGAGACGTCCTTGCTCGGCTCGCAGGTGGCGATGCAGGCGTGGGAGATCCAGTACTTCATCGCGCACGGCTGGGTGGGGCGCGCGGGCCGCGGCCACCACTACCTGCCGACGATCTGGCGCGTGTTCAAGACGGCGGACTCGCACGTTGTTGTCGGCGGACTGCCAGAGAACCGCTGGCACAACTTCTGCGTGGCGATGGGGCATCCGGAGGTGGAGACTGACCCGCGCTTTGAGCAGTACTGGTCACGCATGGAGAACATCAACGTGCTGTACACCATTCTCGACGAAGCGTTCCTGACCAAGACGAACGCGGAGTGGATGGAGCTGCTCCAGGCTGCGGACTGCATCTGCGCTCCTGTCGCGTCCTACGGCGATCTTGTTTCCGACCCGCAGGTGCGCGCGAACGAGTACATCGTGGAAGTCGATCACCCGACCGAGGGCCGGATACCAGTCGTTGGCGCGCCGTGGCGGTTCAGCGAAACGCCTGCGGAGATCGCGCCTGCTGCGCCGGAGCTGGGGCAGCACACCGAGGAGATCCTTCAGGAGATCGGCTACTCGTGGGAGCAGATCGGTGAGCTTCGCGAGCGCGGAGTCTTCGGCTAGGGTAAGGGGTCAGGGGTCAAGGGTCACGGCTTGAGATCGGGAACCCTGCCGATTATCGCGATCGGAGTTGTTCTACTTGCGGCCTGCGGAGGCGGGGGTGAGCGCGTGCCGACGGTCGAAGTCACCGCGGCTCTGATCTCGCCAACGCCGCCGATTGCGCCGTCTAACGATCCGGGGGCGACCGTGAGTGCAGTCGTGCAGGCCTGCCGGGAGAAGGACGTCGAGCGGTTACGCGCGCTCATCGTTGCTTCCGTCTCCAACGAAGAGATCAGCGCGATGTACGAGCGTGGAAGTGATGTGCAGTTGCTGAGCCAGTCGGTTCCAGAGGCCGGCGGTGATAGCGTGTCGATCGAAGTCAGACTGCGCGTTATGAGCCAGGAAGGTGAGACGATCGTCCCACGCAGGTGGGAGCTGGAGCGCGGCGTTGACCGGGTGTGGCGGCTTAGCGAGATGCCGGAATGCTTCACGTAGCCACAGATGACACAGATAGAATTTTGGACACAGATTGACACTAGTAACGTTGAAATGGAGATGAGGTATGGAGTTGAAGGATTCGGTTGCGATTGTCACCGGGGCGGCGCGCGGTATCGGGCGGGGGATCGCGGAGTCGCTGGCGCGCGACGGAGCGAACCTCGTTCTCGCCGATCTGCCCTCGGTGGACGCAGACGTAGTGGAGACGAAGCGGCTTGTCGAGTCGCACGGGGTACAATCGATCAGCGTGCACTGCGACGTGCGCGATGAGGCGCAGACGAAAGCGATGGCGCAGGCGGCTCTCGATCGCTTCGGCAAGATCGATGTGCTGGTGAATAACGCGGGCGTGATCAACGTCGCTGGTGTCGTCGGAATGACCGAGGAGCAGTGGGACCTGGTGATGGACGTGAACGTGAAGGGGACGTTCCTGTGCAGCAAAGCGGTGATACCGCAGATGATCAGCCAGCGTCGAGGACGGATCGTCAATCTATCGTCGCAGGCGGGGAAGCGGGGCGCAGGGGGCGTGGCGCACTACTGCGCGTCGAAGTTCGCGGTGATCGGCTTCACGCAGTCGCTGGCGCACGAGCTTGGGCCGTTTGATGTGACGGTGAACGCGGTCTGTCCGGGCGAGGTGGACTCGGCGATGTGGCAGGACCATCTGCTGCCGGCGATCGCTGCGGCGGGCGGCCGGACGAAAGAGGAGGCGTGGGACGAGTTCATGAAGTCGCGCGTGCCGCTGGGCCGGCCGCAGTCGCCGGAGGACATCGGCCAGGCGGTGGTCTTCTTGTGCAGGGCCGATAACATCACGGGGGAGTCGATCAACGTGACCGGTGGTAGTGAGATGAACTAGTCGCTGGGGCACGTCGCTGGTTGCTGGTATGGTGGCCGGTGGTCGCACGTTGGTGAGTTAGCTAGACGACGTCCAGGAATTCGTCTCGCGTTAGTCCGCTTGTTTGATCAGTTTCGTGAGTATTCCGCGTCCCAGCTCTCGATGGCGCGGCACGGTTTCTACAACTGCGTCTGTGTCACTGACGGTTGAAACCCTCAGCTACGCGTCTTCGCTGCGTTTCTTGTTCGAGCGCGGGCCGGAGCCGTAGTCGTTGAAGGGCGCGTCGCGTTCGCGGACGGCCTGACGGAAGCCGGCCTCGCGCGAGCGCTCGACGAAGTCGAGACCTTCCTGCGTGTGGCGGGCGACGCCGTCGAAGAGCATGGCAAGCGTGGTGGCTGATTGCAGGCCCATGTTCTCCGCCGTCTGGTTGCAGTAGAGCTTGATCATCTGAAGCTGGTTGAGCGGTAGTTGCGCCATCCGCTTTGCCAGTGCAAGTGCGTGTTCGTCGAGCTGCGCACGGGGCACAACTTCCGAGACGAGGCCGATGCGCTCGGCTTCCGCTGCCGGGATTTCGTCGCCGGTGAGGAGGTAGCGCTTCGCTTTCTCGAACCCGATGCGGTAGACCCACATTGGCGTCGTCGGCACACCCCAGAGCCGCGACGTCGGGTAGCCGAAGACAGCGTCGTCGGCGGCGATGATCATGTCGGACCAGAGGACCATGTCGGTGCCACCGCAGATGCACCAGCCCTGCACGGCAGCAATGGAGGGCTTGGAGGCGTACCAGAGCTTCTGGTACGTCTTGACGAAGCGGCCTATCATTTGTAGATCGGCCGCGGAGTCCCAGGCGCGCTCGCGTTGTTGTTCGCTCGCCTGGCCGGGCGTCGCCCAGTCGAGGCC
>JBKKBW010000439.1:0-6441 GCA_046713635.1 Dehalococcoidia bacterium | reverse complement strand
ATCCACGGCAGACGCGTGCTGCCGCTCGTTACCGACCCCACGCGTTCTATGGTCGGTGCCACCGTCAGGATCTCACCGTCTAGTATGGTACAGCCCCTGCCTATTGAGAACGTCCGGCGTCTGGCTTGCCGCCAGCGTAGATCGGAAGCAGCCATTCGTCCAGGGACTTCCTACAAACCTCCCCGGTGACATCAAACGCTTGGAGATATTCCGGCTTCCGCCTACCATCGACCCATGAGTGACAGCAGGCTTCGGCTCCGCGTCAGAGGCTTCGCCCGACGGCGGGTCACCGCGTCGGCGGAACAATCAAGATGCCAGATTCAGAGCGGTGAGCTGGCAAGTGTTTTCTGCAATTCAATCAAGATCGCGTGCCGTGCCGCCGGGTTCGCATCTCCCTCGGAGAGAGGGGTTAGGGGTGAGGGCAGTACTCAATCAAAGATCGCTGCAGAAATAGCTTCAGAAAAAATACTTTTCGCAGATTAATCAAAGAACGGTATCTTGGCCAGGATGAGGGCAGATGGACTTTCGGTTTAGCGACGACGACAGCGCATTCCGCGCGGAGTTGCGCGCGTTTCTGCGGGCCGAATGGCCGGGCGGGACGGGCGACGCGGCCGTCGATAGCGACGAGGAGCTCGCGCAGGAGCGCGCGTTCGAGAAGAAGCTGGCGCAGCGCGGCTGGCTGACGCAGGCGTGGCCCTTGGAGTACGGAGGCATCGCGGCGTCGGCGGTCCGGCAGGCGATCATGAAGGAGGAGTGCTCGTACTTCCGCGCGCCGGCGGGCGGCGGGCCGGGCGGCCAGGCGACGGGCCTCGTCGGGCCGGCGGTGATGGCGTACGGCACGGATGAGCAGAAGCGTCGTTTCCTGCCGCCGATCGCGCGCGGCGACGTGTCGTGGTGCCAGGGCTTCAGCGAACCGGAGGCCGGCTCCGACCTGGCGTCGGTGCAGACGAAGGCCGACCGCTCCGGCGACAACTACGTGCTGAACGGGCACAAGGTCTGGACGTCGGGCGCGGCGTACGCGGACTGGTGCCACGTGCTGGCGCGCAGCGACTGGAACGCGCCGAAGCACAAGGGGCTGTCGTACTTTCTCGTCGACATGAAGTCGCCGGGGATCAGCTGCCGGCCGATCGCGGAGATGACGGGCCGCGCCGGCTTCTACGAGAAGTTCTTCGACAACGTCGTCGTCCCCCGCGACAACCTGCTGGGCGAAGAGAACCGTGGCTGGTACGTCGCGACAGCGACGCTCGGGCTCGAACGCTCGGGCATGCTGCGCGTCGGCGCGGTCAATCGGATGTTGGATGATGTTGTGGCTTACCTAACCCCCTGGCCCCCTTCCCTAAAGGGAAGGGGAGACGATTTAGTACGCAATCGGCTGGCCGAGCACGCGATCGAGATCGAGGTGGGGCGCTGGTTGGCGTATCGAGTTGCGTGGATGCAGGACGCGGGCATCGCGGCGAACTACGAGGCGAGCGTGTCGAAGGCGTACAACACGGAGGTGGCGCAGCGCCTCGCGAACACGACGGTGAACGTGCTCGGCATGGCCGGCACGCTGCACCTCGACGATGCGCACGCCCCGCTCGACGCGCTGGCGGGCTTCACGTATCTGCTGACCGTCCACTGGTCGATCAGCGCGGGCACGAACGAGATCCAGCGCAACATCATTGCGCAGCGCGGGCTGGGGCTGCCGCGGGACTGACGCCGGTTATAGGACGTTGTGTTGCTTGGACAGCTCGATCACGGCGCGCATGTCGGGCGGGCTGTCGCCCGATGAGCGAACGAGGGCGTCGAGGTCGCGGTAGTAGGCGCGCGGCGGCGACGGCGAAAAGAGGATCAGCATGCGACCGGGCTGCTCGCCCACGGTTGCCCAGCCGTGCAGCTCGCCTTCGGGCGCGTAGATCATCGCGCCAGCGCCAGCGCGAAACGTCTGCTCGCCGACGGTGAGATCGAACTCGCCTGCCGTGACGAAGAACGCCTCGCTGCGTTTGTGTGAGTGCGGAGCAGATTTCGCGCCGGCCGGAGCGAGACGCTCCATCAGCGCGTACCGGCCTTCGGTCTCCTCCTCACCGATCAGCCACGTCACCGTGTCACCGAATGGGGTCAGCCAGGGTTCGCCTTCGCCGGGTTTGCGGAGCATTACTTCGCGCGGCGGTAGGTCGTCTTCATGAATTCGTTCCACTGCCCATCCTCGACCTGTGTGCGCGACCGGAAGATGCGCTCGTCGTCGCTCACCAGCTCGATGATGTCCTGGTACTTCGCCATGGTGCCGTCGCCTGACATGGCCGGTCCCACGCAATCGAGCGTGAGCGTGCGTTTGGCATCGTCCAGCGCGCCGTCATAGACCCACATGTTCGTCATCATCGAGCCGATCCACGTGCCGACGAAGCGTCCCCTTCTGCGGGTCGAAGCCCAGCGTCATAATCGACGTGGCCTGTGCGCCGCCGGGCATCTCGAAGCTGCCTTCCGCGATCACCCAGAGGCCACCGAACGGTCGCACACGTTCAGTTCCGGTCGAAGTACTGGTCGCGCCGTGCGGTTCCTCTGCCTCCGACTCGTATGTCCACTCACCCAACAGTTGCTCCAACCACTTGTGTTCGCTTTGCGGCGCCGCCACCGGCGGCCCTTGCTGTGCAGTGTCGCTTGTCATGATCAATTCCTCCGAACTAAGGTTGTGACATTTGCTTAACGTGTTCCGCCATCCGCGTCAGCATCTGTTTCCCGCCCTCTTTCGCACCGTCCTCCCAAACGCGGTCGCGTTCTGCCTTCGACGCGAACTCGGAACGCATCGATCTCGCGGTCGGTGCCGTCCGCCATAGCGTTACTACTCCTTAGGACGATAGCGAAGGATGATGGCGCCGGTCCTGAGCGGTCGTGCTTCTTCAAGCGTCAAGTGCAGATCCTCGGGACTCTGCTTGAAGAGTGGGGTACCGCCGCCAGCCACGACGGGAGCAATGCAGATGCGGTATTCGTCAAACAAGCGCGCCCGCATAAGCGACGCGCTTAGCTCCGCGCTGCCGAAGACGAACAGGTCCCCGCCCGGCTGGTCCTTGAGCCTCGCGACCTCATCCTCGGCGCTCGCAGAAACGAGGCGCGTGTTGTTCCAGTCTGCCTGTGTAAGTGTTCTAGAGAAGACGACTTTCGGCAGCGCGTTAATGAGGTCCGCGATGTCGCCCTTTTCCTTCGACCAGTAATCGCCCATGCCTTCATACGTCTTGCGGCCGAATAGAAGGACGCCGACCTCCCGGAGTTGTTCCAGCGAGAACTGCTCGAGCTCGTCGCCCCAGGCGGTCTCGTGAAAGTCGAGGTCCCAGGGCTTGGAGCCCTCGAAGAAGCCGTCGAGCGTCGAGAGGTTCCACATGATCAGATTTGGCATTGCATCACCCCTGGCGTTGATATGTAAGGATCGCCACCCCGTCACCAACCATCCTCGAGTCGGCGAGGCGCAGACTCTTCTTGTCGCTCGTGTCGCCGAAGAGACGCTTGCCGCTGCCGAGCACAACGGGGAAGACCATCAAGCGCAGCTCGTCGACGAGGTCGTGCTCGAGTAGCGCCTGGACGAGCATGGCGCTGCCGTGGACGACGATGTCCCCGCCGGGCTGCTGACGGAGCTTGCGCACCCCACCTACGACATCGCGACCATCGATGACGGTCGAGTTGTTCCAGTCCGGGTCCTTCAGCGTTGTCGAGACGACGTACTTTGGCATGCTGTTGAACTTATCCGCGAACTCACCGTCGCGAGATGGCCAGGCAGCGGCGAAACCTTCGTATGTCTTGCGGCCAAGCAGCAACGCTTCGGTCGCCATCGTCTCGTCGAGCTTGAATTTGTTGCCCTCGTCTCCGCGATCGATCTCGAAGCTCCAGCCGCCATGCTTGAAGTCCTCGCCTCCACCGGGGGCCTCCATGACGCCGTCCAGCGAAACGAACTCGGTTACTACGATTCTTCCCATGAATTCCCTCCCTGACCCGCCCACTCCCTCGATGAGAGGGAAGGAGCATCACGTGCCTACTTGCGCAGGGCCTCTGCGAACTTGTCGAGCGACTCGTTCCAGCCCTGCGTCTCGCCCATATCGGTCGCGGGGAAGCCGACGTGGCGGAGCGTGAGCTTCGTCTTGCCGTCACCCAAGTCCTGGAACGTGACGGTGACGACGAGATCATCGGCAGGCCAGTCGCCTTCCATGCCGTAATGCGAGGGCGAGACTCTGTTGCCTTGCTCGTCGGCGAAGTGATCGGTTGCGACGATCCGCTCCATCGGCACGATCTCGCGATAGATGCCACCGCTCCAGTAGTCCTTGCCCTCGGCGTCGCGCATGCAGTAGAGGTACTCGCCGCCGACGCGGAAGTCGCTCTTGGCAACGGGCGCCGTGAAGTCCTTGGGGCCCCACCAGAGTTTGGCTCGCTCAGGCTCTGTCCACGTTTTCCACACCAGTTCGAGTGGAGCGTCGAAAACCCGCTCGATGACGATCTCTCGTCCCTTTACCGTCGCTGCTTGCTCTGCCATTGCTAGTCTCCTTGTGTGAGCTCGCGCGGGCCAAACCGCGCGGCGGCGTGTTACTTAGCCTCGATCTCGGTGATGCGGGCCTTGACGATCTTCTTTACAAGCGAGGCCGGGATCGACTTACCGAACGGGAACCGCATCGTGCCCTTGGAGGTGTCGTACGCCGCCAGGTCCTTCGCGTCGATGGCGTTGGGGATCGCGCCGTATAGGGCAACATGATTCTTCGCGGCGCCGAAATGAATCAGAGGGCGACCACTGTACTTGTAGCTCGGGAGCTGGTAGCTGATGCCTTCTACGGCAGCGGGCGCGGCACTCCTGATCGTCTGGCGCAGCTTTTCGAGCGCCGATCGGGCTGCGTCCGGCGCCGCGGCGATATAGGTGTCGACGTCTTTGGCCGCGGGGCTCACAACGCGAGCAGCCTATCGAGCGCGGCGTAGCTCTCGCTGAGGCCGCCCTCCATGCCTGACTGCAGCATACCGTCGCGCTCCTCCGTGGTGTGGAACAGCGATGTGTTGACGATGCGCGTTCGACCGTCGCCGAGATCCTCGAACGACACGGTGTCCACGGCGACGTAGCCCGGCATGCCGTCCCACTCGAAGGTCCAGACGATGCGCTCCGGTGGCGTGATCTCACGGAACCGGCCTTCGAAGCCATGCGACTCGCCCTCGGCGTGCTCGATGAAGCGCCAGTGGCCGCCCTTCTCGAACTCAAAGCGCTCGATATCGAGCTTGTTCCCGCGCCCCCACCACTGCGCCAGCAGCTTCGGGTCGGCGAACGCCCGCCAGACACGGTCGCGGGGCGCGTCGAAGATGCGTGTTATCAGGATCTCGCGATCGGACGGACTGGTGACCTCCAGCCGGTTCGTGGTGGTCTGTGTCATGATGCTTTCCTCCTCGTGTTAGTCATTACACTCCCGCCGCGGCCTTCTCAAGCGCCGCCACGTCGATCTTGTGCATGTGCAGCATGGCCTGCGTGGCGCGCTGCGCTCGTTCCGGATCAGGGTCGCTCAGTAGCTCCATCAGTCTCTCCGGAATGATCTGCCACGAGACGCCGAACTTGTCCTTCAGCCACCCGCACATCGATTCCTCGCCACCGTCGGCGGTGAACCTGTTCCATAGCTGGTCCACTTCCTGCTGATCCTTGCAACTCACGAACAGCGAGATGCCCTCGGAGAAGGAAAAGTGCGGACCGCCGTTGAAGGCCATGAACTCTTGTCCCTCGAGCTGGAACGTGGCGGACATGAGCTTGCCGTCCGGCCCGCGCTGAACGTCGCCCAGGATCTTCGAGTTGCCGAAGACGGAGATGTAGAAGCTCACCGCTTCGTCGAGCTGATCGTTAAACATGAGGAACGGCGTGATCCTTTGCATGGGTTACTCCTTCTGCTTGCCGTCTTTCTTCTGGTCTTCCTGTAGCTCGCGCAGATAGTTGTCGAGACGATTGAAGCGCTCCTCCCAGAAGCGGCGGTACGTCTCGACGTACTCGTCAACTTCTTTGAGCGGACCTGCGTCGAGGCGGCAGGGGCGCCACTGCGCTCTACGGCCGCGTTCGATCAGGCCGGCGCGCTGTAGCACCTTAAGGTGTTTCGAGACGGCCGGGAGGGTCATCTCGAACGGGAGGGCAAGCTCCGTCACCGAGGTCTCGCCGCTTGCCAGTCGCGCGAGGATTGCCCGGCGGGTCGGGTCGGCGAGTGCCGCGAAGGTGGTGCTTAGTTGATCGGTTGGCATCGTGATGAACCTACTAGTTAATTAACCTATAGGTAAACTATCATGAATGCAGGCGCTTGTCAAGCCCTTTGTAGGAAATATCGAGGATTTTTTCTGCTGACCCCGACACGGCCTTGCGACACGGAGGGGACAAGTGGCCAGGCGAGCCGTTTCACTTTCGAGTTTGCTGGTGCCAGGTGGCCTATTCGACCGTCCGAACTTTCGAACGCGCGCGGCGAGTAGATT
>JBKKBW010000438.1:0-11919 GCA_046713635.1 Dehalococcoidia bacterium | reverse complement strand
CTAGGGGAGGGGTCTGTCTTACACCGGTGAGTTGCTCGCCTCGCCCATGGCGACGCTGCGCCCCTGAGGCGTCTCGACGATCACGGCGTCGTACATCTTCACGTGCGGTGCGCCTTCTAGCACGCCCATCAGCGAGCCGCCCTGTCGATGCCCCTGCACGAACGCGTCGCTCTGCGTCCAGGCCGTGAACGCCGCGCGGCTCTCCCAGGTGCTATGGCTAATGAACTCGCCCTCGTCGCCGCGCAGCAGCGAGAACTGGACGAAGCCGGCCACGCCACTTAGGTACGACTCCCGCTCCTTCCATATCTTCACGAACTGCTCTTCCTGGCCAGGCACGACCTTGAAGTTGTTCATCGCGACGAACATGGTGGGGCTCCTTTCTGTAGCAAGAGCCATGTTACCACGCGATCGTTGGAATGGAGGTGTAGGAGGCCTGTATGGCCTCCCGCAACCGTGCCCTGTCGCCAGAATCCCGGTTAGGGAATCCACCGCTTCAGCCTGGCTCGACTGGGGCCGATAGTTACCGTGACCCACACGAACGGAGTCGCCGTGCCTCGATTTGTCTTCGTCTCGCTGATTGGTGCTCTTGCGCTTGCAACGCTGTCGCTTGTGCCGGACGCGCGCGCCAGCGGCGCTGGCGTGGTGCAAATGAGCGTACTCGATTCAGGTGGCGCACAGACCTGCGGCATCGCTACTAGCGGTGATACTTGGTGCTGGGGCTACAACGACGACCACCAACTGGGGGATGGCACTGCGGAGCCACGTGTGCAACCCGTACAAGTCGTTGGCTTACCAGACGCGATCGCAACGGCGGGCGGTCAGCACCACACGTGCGCCTTAGTCAATGGCGGCTCTGTGAAGTGTTGGGGCTCGGCGTTCTTCTTTGGCATACAGGGCAGTCAATCCAACTGGTTTCCTCAGGACATTCAGGGCCTGCCTTCTGCCGCTCTACAACTTTCGTCGAATTTCTACCACTCGTGCGCGCTGCTGCAGAACGGAGAAGTGTGGTGCTGGGGCATCGATACCGGTTACGAGTTGGGGCCGGGCTGTGGTAAGCAGGTGTGTGGTGCAACCCATGTCTCAACACTTGCAGAGCCTGTCTCTGCGATTAGCGTGGGCCGGCAGTTCAACTGTGTTCTAACGACGGAGGGAATCGTCAAATGTTGGGGCGAGAACTCGACCGGTCAACTCGGGAACGGCACGACCGACGACTTGGCAGTGCCACTCCGGGTAGCTGCGATCGCCGAGCCAGTCGCTGCGGTAAGTGCAGGGTGGTTACATGCCTGCGCACTGACCGTTTCAGGGCGCGTCTGGTGCTGGGGAATTGATCTCTCCACGCCGTGGAGCGATTTTGTCCAGGGTACCTATACATTCTCTGCTACCCCTCATGAAGTTACAGACTTCGATGGAGGCGTGGCAGCGATCTCAGCAGGGGGCTTGCACATGTGCGCTCTGATGAACACCCGGGGCGTGAGGTGCCTGGGTGATGATGAATTTGGTCAGCTCGGCGATGGCCCAGGTGTCACGATCAGCGGCGGCACAAATGCTGTGGACGTGGTCGGACTGGGAGCCAGAGCGGTAGCCATGTCGGCTGGGACCGGTCACAATTGCGCGGTACTCGATACGGGGTTCGTCCAGTGTTGGGGCGACAATGAGATCGGCGAGATAGGTGACGGCACCAACGAGACTCGGTGGAGCCCCACATATGTACTCTTCGACGCGGACGGCGATGGCTGCGCCGATGGCGCCGAGCTCCAAACAGCAACTGGCACCGAGACCACGGGTGGCCAGCGCAACCCGAAGCACCCGTGGGACTTCTTTGACCCGACCGGCGATCGTCGCCATCGAATGGATGACATCCTTGCTGTTGTCGACCAGTACTACGTCGACGAAGGCAACCTGGGCTACAACCCCGACACGGATCGCACGCAGGTCGGCCCAAACGCGTGGAACCTGGGCCCGCCGGACGGCCTACAGCGCGTCGATGACATACTAAACGCGCTCAAGCAGTACTTCCACGACTGTGCGTAGTATTCGCCTCGCCCGACTGCCCTCAGCCACGCCTGCGCAAGTAGCCGCCGATGAGCTGAAGGAAGCGATCACGGCCGAAACTGGGGTAGTGGCCGGCGTGGACAACGCTCACCGGGAGCGCGCGGAGGCGCTCCATGCTGGCGACGTATTCGCTGATGTCCGAACCGGGCAGCTCGTCGAGGAGGAGGCCGTCATAGATGACGTCGCCGGAGAAGAGGACGCCGGGTTCCGCTTCCCAGAGCGCGATGCTTCCCGGGGTGTGGCCTGGCAGGTGCAGCACGGCGAACGCGCGGTCGCCGAGGTCGATGACATCGCCGTCCTCGACGAGCCATGTGGGCTCGACGGGCCGCACTGTGTAGGCCGCGGGATCGAAGTCAGAGGATGGATATGCGGTGATCAGCTCGTCGCCGGTCAGCTCATCGCGGAACTCCGGAGGGAAATCCGAGACGAGGAGCGAGGTGAAGCCCGGCTCGCGGATCCCCTCGGCGTCGAGCGGGTGGGACACGATCGTATCGAACTCGCCCAGGCCGCCTGTGTGGTCGTAGTGAGAATGCGACGCGACTGCGACGACCGGCCGGTCGAACAGGTCCGGCGCAAAGTCGCGCAGGCTGCTGATGCCGAGTCCGGTATCGACCAGCAGGTTGCGGTCACGTCCGAGAACGTGCCAGATGTTGGCGCGCATGAAGGGGTCGACGTGGGGCTCGGTGAGGAGCGTGATCGCGCCGCCGGCATCTCGGCGTTCGAACCACTGCTCAACGACGGGCATACTCATGCGCTTCGCATAATATCGCGCCGCCTACAGCTCGCCGCGGAACTCCTGGTAGAGGCGGTGGACGTTGAGCGGCAGACGGTCGTCTCCCTCCGGCCACGAGGCGTAGGAGCCAAGGTCGATCGAGGCGATGGCGGCGCGCTCGTCCTGCCCTGCGTCGAAGGCGGCGCGCGCCTGCCCGTGGATCAGCGACAGATACTCGCGCGTCTCGCGCAGCTCCGGCTTGCCCGCGACGGGCCCGTGGCCCGGCACGATGCGGTCGATGTCCATGGCATCGACGGAGTCGCAGACGTTCGTCCAGGCGCCGATGTTGCCTTCGAAGCCGAGCGGCGTGACGTAGAAGAACGCGATGTCGCCGGCGAAGAGCAGCTTGTCGTCTGGAAGGGCAATCAGCGTGTCGCCGATGGTGTGCGCCGGGCCGAGGTGGAGCAGCTGGATCGAGCGGTCCTCGAACGAGATCGACACTTCGCCTTCGTACGTGAGATCGGGCAGCCGCTGCGGCAGCGCGCTCGCCTCTTCGACCAGCTCCGGGATGCGCGGCCGGAGCCACTCCAGCACACCGGAGCCGACGCGCTGCTGCTCGAAGCGCGCGTTGGCGTGCGCGAGGATGGTGGCTTCAGGGAATAGCGCGTTGCCCTGTGTGTGGTCTGTGTGGTGATGCGTGTTGATGAGCAGCCGAACCGGCTTGTCGGTGACGCGCCGGATCTCGTCGCGGAAGGCGCGTGTCATGGACGGAGCGAAGAGCGCATCGATGACGATGCAGCTTTCGTCCCCGACCATCAGCCCTGCGTTGCTGACGCAGAGCCCGCCGCCTTCCTGCAGGTAGGCGAACGCGCGGTCAGCGACTTCGATCAGGCCGGTGGGCCAGGTGGGGATCATCGGAGAGTGGCGTCATGCTGAGCGAGGCGAAGCATCTGGTGAGACACAAACCGTCCTGTCTGCTTTCAGCTTTGCTCGAATCAACTGTGTCCATCGGTATCTAAAGATCTAGAGAATCGAGGAACTCGTGAACAGCGGCGTTGACGATGTCCGGCTTCTCCAGCATGGCGGCGTGCGCGGCGCCTTCGACGACGACCTTGTGGCCGTCCGGCAGCTTCGACTCAAAGTAGCCGGCGCTGGCCAGGTAGCCTTTGTCGTTCTCGCCAACGATGACGAGCGTTGGCACGTTGATCTTCGTCGCGTCGGTGAAAGTGGGGTGCGCCATCACGCCGCGCTCCACGTTCGCGACGCCGCGCACGTAGTGCTTGCCGACCTCGCCGAGCGCGCGTGCGCCGACGCGCAGCTCCTTGGCGAGCCGCTGCTCGTCGCGGCCGTACTCGCTCTCCTGCCGGATGGCCGCTTTATCGAGTGTGTCGGTCCAGGCTTGGCTGCCTTCGACGTTGCGGTAACCGGGGCCGGCCGCGTGCAGCACGAGCGCCGCGACGCGATCCGGATACTTTTCGTAGAAGCGCAGCGCCGTGTAACCACCGAGCGAATGCCCGCCGAAGACCCCACGCTCGATGCCGAGATGGTCGCACAGCGTGCGCAGGTCCTCGACAACGATGTCCTGCGTGTAGAGCGTGAGGTCGTCCGGAGCTTCGCTTCGATAGTGGCCGCGCATGTCCCAGGAGACGGTCCGGTAGGTGCCGGCGAGTGCTTCGGCGAGTCCTGACCAGAGTTCGGCGCAGTCGCCCAGGCCATGGGTCATAACGACTGGGAAGCCACTGCCGGCTTCCTCGTAGTAGATGTCGATGCCGTTCAGGTGCGTCGTGGGCATAGCGGGGGTTAGTGTAACGAATGGCCCGAGGTAAGACACAGATGGACGGCGCGGTGCCAGGTCAACGGCGGCTTTAGTCGTCGGATCCTTCGTTTTCATGGCCACGGCCGCGACCGTTACCGCGGCCCGGCCTATCGCGGGGCTCTTCGTCGGACTCAGCAACGCCCTGCTGCGCCGCTGGTGGGATTTCGTCAGGCACGTCGGCGGTTGGTAGGGCCGGCTCCGCGGTCGCAGCACTTGTGGCAACCGGCGGAGCCGTGTTCGTCGCCATTGGTCTCGCCGATGTCGCGCCCCGTCCGATTTGCAAAGCAGCGGTTGCACGATCTTTTGGCAGCTGGAACGCTGAGCTATCGGCGCTCCGCGTTGCGGCCCAGATTGCGGCGCTGAGGAGTAGCACGAACACCGCGATGGCCGTGAGCGCTACGCCAAGGCTAGGTGGTTGATGCGACATCGTTCGGTCAAGCCACGAAACAAGAGCCCCGTGGCGGCGATTTGTAAGGCCGGTTGAGTCCAACGCGGACGGCAGAGGCGCAGATGTATTGGTTCCGGTCCAAAGTGGTGGAGCATAAGGCACCGAGTTGGCGTTGTCGACCCGCGCCCCGCACGCGCGGCAGGTTGTCCACTGTGGCGAGACGAGGTTTTGGCAGTTGGGACAGTAGATGAGCATTGTGACACGCTCCAGCGCTCTGTGCATGTTCAGCCTAGCGAAACGCGCAGCTCGTCCGAGTTACAGAATGGCAGTCAGGTGTATCGCTTGCCTTGCAGCTGAGACGCCAGCGGGTGGAGCCGGTGCATGTGGACTAGTCGAGCCGATAGGCGGAGGACGTTCCGCTCCCGCCCGCTGCGTCCCGGAACGTCCCCGTCATCCAGCGTCCGTTCGGCGCGAGTTCCCAGAAGTACGTTCCGATACGACCCCCTCGCGAGTAGATGGCAGCAACACTTGAACCGTCCATGCTGGCATACATCGTCAGGCCAGCGCCGCTTCCGTAGAGGTCTGTTCCATCCTGCGTCAGCGTGACCTGGAACGCAGACGTCTGGCCAACGCTCGCCCCATCGGGCGCTTCGCTGATATGCCAGACGCCGGTGAGGCTCGGCGCTACGGCGGAATCGGCAGCCTGACTATCCGGGCTGGTTGCCGCCGCTGACCCGGCCGCTTCGACGCTTCCCTCGCCGAGTGGCGAGCCGCTGCCTCGCGAACCGCTCCAAGCGCCCGCTGCAACGGTGATAGCCAATACGATAATCATCGTGAGCAGCACGCCAGGAAGTGCCACTGGCCGGAAGGGACGGTGCACGAAATGGCCGGTGAGATCGGCGCTGCGGTACCCGAGCGGAGAGTACTCACTGCGTGCCGCGTCCTCCAGCGAGGGCGGCATGGCGGAAGACAGCGCGGGCGGTGGGCTGGCTATGCGCCCTGAGCGCCTCCCGCAAGCACGACAGTTGGACAGGTGGGAACCGGCGACGTTACCACAGTTTGAGCAATAGATATGCATGCAGAGCAGCTCCCCCCGAAGCTCCTCTTAGAGTAGCCAGCGGCGCGACTCATCCGAGTTGCATTAGGGCGCGGACGTATATCGCGTCCCTTACAAATGGGCGAAGAGAGAGGAGATCTGTGTTGCTAGCGGGTAATCACCAGCTTAGTGGAGCGTTCGAGCCAGGCCTTCGGGGCGTCATCCCAGGAGGCCGTCATCGTAGTCAGCCGTTCCGGGTGGAGCCTACCGCTCTCGATCAGGCCAATGACGTGCGGTATGGCGGGACGCGCGTCGACGCGGCCGGTGATGAACGTGGCGCTCTTGTTGTACATGTCGAGCAGCGGGAGCGTCGTGTCGGCGTAATAGATGCCGATGCTGGTGCAGACGCCGCCCGGCTCGAGCGACTTCACTGCGAGCGTGAGGCCCTGCTGGTCGGCGCTGCAATCGACCGTGATCGGATATGTTCCGAGCTTGTCCGGCGTGCCTTCGATCGCGTTCGCGCCGAGCGCCGCCGCCAGCTCGAGACGGCTCTTGCTGCGGTCGATGTAGTCGACGCGTTCGCTGCCCAGCGCAAGCGCGATCGTTGCGGCGTACAGCGCGATGCTCGGCCCGCCGCCTGCGACGATCAGCACGGGTGCGTTTGGATGCTGCCCGAGTTGCGGTCCGACGGTGCGCCAGGCGTCCGTAAGGTTGTCGGAGCTGACGATCGATTCCGTGCTGACGCTGTCGGGCAGGGCGACGAGCATCTGCTCCGCGAACGGCACGCGCACAACGTCGGACATTGCGCCGCCCCAATCGCCGGCGCGTGCACCGAAGCCGTACATCGCGCCTCGCCGCGCGGTCGTGCAGCCGCTCGTCAGGCCGCGGGCGCATCGAGCGCAGGCGCCGCAGGCGATCTGGAACGGCACGACAACGCGCTGGCCGGGGCGGAACGACGCAACAGCCGCGCCAGTGTCGATGACTTCCGCGACGAACTCGTGGCCGAGCGCGATCGGTGGCGGGAACGGGATGCGCCCCTGCGCCATCGGCAGGTCGAGGTCGCAGCGCGCGACTGCGATCGGCCGGACAAGCGCGTCGGTACGGTCCTGGAGCGCCGGCTCCGGCACGTCCTGCCACTCGATCTTGTTCGGTTCGACGAGGGTGAGCTGGCGCATGTCGTTACTCAGATGGCGTGATCGGCTTGGGGCGGTCGCCGGCGGCGAAGCCCGCGACCCGCCCAGCGACATCCGCGTTGAGCGTATCGCGGTGGACGTGCGCTTCGTGGGCCAGCCCTTCGTCGATCGGCATGGCGAGGCCTTCGAGCGCAGCGCGGCGGTCGTTCTGGATGGAGAGCTGCGGGTAAGTCGACATCGTGGCCGCGATCTCGAGCGCGCGTGCGAGCGCCTGGCCTTCGGGGACGACCTCCTGCACAAGGCCCATGCGCTGCGCGTGCTGCGCGTCGATCAGCGCGCCGGTCTCGATCAGGTAGAGCGCGTTCGCCAGCCCGACGATGCGCGGCAGGCGCTGCGTGCCGCCATCGACGAGCGGCACGCCCCAGCGCCGGTTCAGCACGCCGAACTGCGCGTTCGCCGCCGCGATGCGGAAGTCGCACCAAGAGGCGAGCTCGATGCCGCCAGCGACGCAGTAGCCGTTGATCGCACCAATCGTTGGCTTGCCCACATCCGTGATGCGCGAGATGCCCATCGGGCCGGACTCGCGCGCGCCCGGCCGCTGGGCCAGCGTGCCGACGTTCTTCAGGTCGGCGCCCGCGCAGAACGAGATGTCGCCTGCGCCGGTGAGGATGAGCATGTCGAGCGCATCGTCGTTTCGGAATGCGTCGACGGCGTCGAACAGGCTTTGCGCCGTCTCGCCGTCGACGCAGTTGCGCACGTCCGGCCGGTTGATCGTGACGACGAAGACGCGATCGTGGCGTTGCGTGACAACTTTCGTTGTCATCGAGTTCCGGCTCGAATCATTGAACTGGCCGCAACGGCCAGCGTGGCGACCATGACTAGATACCCTATGGAGAATAGAGCCGCTGACCCTGACGTTTGCGGTTCCCCACCCGAACCGGAGTCCGGCAAATTAGGCGCAACGAGCCCGTCTGCAATGGGTGGTCCCGCCGACAGTTCTAAGCGTCCATCATGCCCGCCTACGATCGTGATGTCCTGGGTGAAGGTGAAGCCTCCCTCCGTCTCCACGGCTATAACGTAGTCTGCGGGCGGAATGCTCTCGAACAAGGCGCATCCGGCGTCGTTGATGGAGATAGTAATAGCGCTCGCATCAACATCGTCATTGACTGGAGCGATCGTGGCGTGCGCGACTCGATCTGGTAGCCCCTGTTCGAGTGTTACGCGGTCATATGTGAACGCGCACACTTCGAAGCGTCCCGGCGCATCCGGATACTGGCTTCCAAGCTCGAAGTTCACCATAAGGGTGCTGTCGGCCTCAAGTGTGAATTCGAAGGCGTACATCGAAGATGGTCTTCCACCGATCAGTGTCTGGATCTCTACTGGCGGGAGGATGCCTCCGTACGGAGAGAAGCTCGCCGTTGTGCCGACGAGGTACGTCCCTGGCGTCAGCCCCGTCACGGCGTAGCCCGCCGACGGGCTCGTTCTGACCAAGCCCGGTCCGTTGCGCTCTGTAGGGAGTCGATTGATCCAGTCAACTGCTTCGTCCGGCGCGTAAACATCCAGATCGACAGGCTGAGCTGTATCAACAGCCACAACCAGAACCATGGCTGTCTGGCTGGAGGGCGCGCCTTCCTCCTCCAGCCAGCCATGAATCGTCGATGAATCCCCACCTGCCTTAGCGAGGGATAACGGCTGTTGTGACACTATCACGCACGCGACGATGAGGAGGAACAGTGCGCTGATTCGTCGCTCCATGTTCCTGATCCCCGGTCGCTTCCGCTGGCTGGTCATCGTGGAGTCACGCGCTATGCCTTCGTCTTTGCGCGCTCCTGCGCGATCAGCTCGCGGCGCAGGATCTTGCCGGAAGGCACCTTTGGAATCGACGCGACGAACTCCAGCTCGCGCAGCTTCTTGTACGGCGCGACGCGCTCCGCGACGAACGCCATGATGTCTTCCGCCGTCGCCTGCTGGCCCTCCTTGAGCACGACGAACGCCTTCGGCACTTCGCCCGACTCGAAGTCGGCCTTCGGGATCACGGCGGCGTCGAGCACGGCCGGGTGCTCCATGACGACGCCCTCCAGCTCGGCGGGGGCGACCTGGTAGCCTTTGTACTTAATCATCTCTTTCGCGCGATCGAGGATGGTCACGTAGCCGTCCTCGTCCATGCTTGCAATGTCGCCGGTGCGCAGCCACCCGTCCGGGCGGATCGTCTCCTCCGTCGCGTCGGGATTCTTCCAATAGCCGAGCATGACCTGTGGCCCGGAGACGATCAGCTCGCCCACCTCGCCGGTGGACAGCTCCTCGCCCGACTCCATATCGACGATCTTCTCCAATGTGTCCGGCACTGCTGGCCCGACGGTACCCGGCTTCGACGCACCAAGCGGCGATACGTTTGTGATAGGCGACGTCTCTGTCATGCCATAGCCCTGCACCATCTGGCAGCCGAAGCGCTTGGCCGCCAGGTCAGCCACCTCCATCGGCAGCGGCGCCGCGCCCGACAGGATGAAGCGCAGCGACGAGTGGTCGTAGTCGTCGAGCTTCGGGTGGTGGCTGAGCGCGAGCAATGCGGGCGGCACGACAAAAAAGTCGCTCACCTTGTGCTTCTCGATCAGCTGCAGCGTCAGCTCCGGGTCGAAGCGTGGCATAACGACGCACGACGCGCCGACGGCGAGCGTGGCGTTGAGCATCACGATCATGCCGTAGATGTGATAGAAGGGCAGGAACGCCAGCAGCACCGACTGTTCCGACATCAGCCCGGTCGCGATGGTCTGCTTCAGGTTGGACGTCAGGTTGTAGTGCGTGAGCATCACGCCCTTCGGTAGCCCCGTCGTCCCGCTCGAGTAGGGCAGCGCAGCGATGTCGCGTTCGGGATTGATCTCCACGAGCGCGGGGGTGTCGGACTCGCCTTCGACCAGCCCGAACAGGTCTTCCACGGTGTACACCTGCCGTACCTTCGATAGCTTGTCGCGCACGGCGTCGACGACAGGCATCATTGCCTGCGCCGCAAACAGGACAACAGCGTCCGCGTCGTCGAGCTGATGCTCGACCTCGCGCTCCTTGTAGAGCGGATTGAGCGTGGTGACCTTCGCGCCGCAGAGGAGCGTGCCGTGAAAGATCGCGGCCCACTCCGGGCTATTTGGCGCGTAGACGGCGACCGTCTCGCCCTTTTTCAGCCCGGCCTCTCGCTGGAGGAAGCTCGCCGTCTTGCGGGTCATCGACCAGAGCTGGCTGTACGTCAGCCCTTCGCCCTCGATCGGTATCAGCGCCACCTTATCGGGCAGCCGCTTCGCCGATTCCTCGAAGAGCTGCGAGAGATGATGCTTGGGATACGTGCCGAGCGTGTTCGGCCAGGGTTCGGACATGGGAAGACCTCCGTGGTGTTTCCCCCTTACCCCGCCGCTTCACGCCACCCCTCTCCCTCGACGAGGGAGAGGGGATCAAGGGGTGAGGGAGGACTCAGATGCGGAGGCATCATCCCGCAGCGGGCCGGAGGGTGTCAAGGCCGTGTCACCTTGAGCGCAGCGAAAGGTATCTCGCCGCTACTGAGTCTACCCCGCGCTGCCGAGGTTGGCCTGAGAGGCTAGCCTAGAACTTGTCGATGAGACCGGCGCTGTGCTGGAGGATGAGCGAAGCATCGATGCTGTTGATGCTGCCGTCGCTGCTGGTGTCGGCGTTCTGCTGGCAGGACAGCGAGTCGAGCAGCGCGGCGCCGAACTGCAAGATGAGTGCAGCGTCGATCGAGTTGATCGTGCCGCCGCAATCGACATCTCCCAGCACGTCGCCTTCTTCCAGCACGCGAATGACGCCGCGCTGGAAGGGATGGATCTCGCAGAAGTAGGCGTACTCGCCTGCCAGGTCGAACGTGAGGTCGAAGTCCTCGCCGGGGTTGAGCGTGCCGGAGTTCCAGAACCCGGCCGTAGGCGCATCGCAGTCTCCACCGCATTCCGTTGTGGTGTGCACCGTCATTCCGCTCGCGGGGTAGACCCAGCGGACCGTCTCCCCGACGACGACGCTGCTGGGACAGACTTCGCCTGCGAACGAGGCGTCGCAGAACCAGATGTCGCCGATCTCGACAACGCAGACGCCTTCCGAGTATGTCTCGCAGTTGAGCCCGGCTTCGACGGCCTGGGCCTTGGGCGGACCGTTCGCCGAGAAGGCAGCGACGCAGACCGCGAGCGCGAGCATCGAGGCGAGGAGCGCCGTCTTGGCCGGGAGGAGCGCGCGCATAGTGCTAGCCGAGGCTATCGATCAGGCCCGCGGAAAACTGCAGGATCAGGGACGAATCGATGCTGTTGATGTATGTGTCGCCGTTGGTGTCGGCGTCGTCGATGCACTCCAGTGTCGATATGAGGCCGGCGCCGTACTGCAGGATCAGCGACGAATCGATGCTATCGATCTCCTCGCTGCAGTTGACATCGCCGATGCCGATGCTGTGGGCTGACGCCGTGCCACCGGCGGCAAAGGCGCTGATAAGGGCGACGGCTATCAGAAGCGAAGCCACGGCTAAGCGGGGTTGGCAAAGAGCGTTCACGTTGGGCCTCCCAGACACGTATGTGTTGCTGGCAACGTAGCGGTCGCCCAGGAATGCGTCAAGTAGGAGCGCCATGTCGGGAGGCACGACGGTGCGCCAGGTCGTCACAGGCGACGTGTAGGGCTGGTTTCAAACCCGCCCATCGTCGCCGAAAACACACTCCTCTCCGTGCATTGGATATTGGATAGGGGTTGGGAGGGGATCGGATCCAGCTCAGAGAAAGTGTTAAAGGAACATATCAATCCTGATAC
>JBKKBW010000437.1:0-4854 GCA_046713635.1 Dehalococcoidia bacterium | reverse complement strand
CTGCTCGCACCGGCCATGGTGGCCAGCACGGCTAGCACGATCGTGGCTCCTACTAGGAGCCGCAGTACCCCAGGCGGGAACTGCAATCTTAGCCGACTTCCTGTCGTTTGCATTGGTCCTACCTCCTCCATCGTGTAATTAACGTACCCGGGACACCTTCATGCCCGGGCCTTCCACTTCGCAAACTCGATTTTGAATGCAGCATAAGACGCCGCGTACTCATTTTGCCCATGCTTTCGCAGAGGCGAACCTCCTTCGGTATCGGGGCAATTTGACCACAGCGCCTCCCTTGTGTCAACCCTGATAGGTGTTGTTACAAAGCTGCGTATTGCGCCGCCAAGGGGGATGCGAGCCATCAGCTCCAGTTGAACTACCTGCGTCAGCTCCCTCCTTCCGGTCGCCTCTCCCCTACCCGCAACGAAAGCTATTCTGAGCAGCGAGACTCCTAATGTCAAGCGAGAATAACGCCGTCCGCGAGCCCCTTAGGGATGCAGCGTGCGGACAGGCGCGACGGACCGGCCGATCCCCATGCCGCTTTATGTAGTGTCGGTCGCTTACGCGGAAGCTACAGTGTTGCGCAGGATGCCGATTCGGTCGACTTCCGCCTCGACCACGTCGCCGGGCTTTAGGTACTCCGGAGGCTTGCGCGCGAAGCCCACGCCTGAGGGAGTGCCGGTCATCAGCAGATCGCCGGGTTCCAGCGTCATGCCCTGCGACCAGGCTGAGACCAGCTTCGCCACCCCGAATAGCATGTCGCTGGTACTAGCATCCTGCTTCAGGTCACCATTGACGCGCAACCGGAGCCGGACGTCCTGAGGATCGCCCAGCTCGTCCGCGCTGACGATCCAGGGCCCAAGCGGGCAGAATCCGTCCAGCCCCTTGCCCTTGTACCACTGCTGGTGACGCGCCTGGAGGTCTCTCGCGGTTATGTCGTTCCCTATCGTGTAGCCGAACACGTAATCGAGCGCATCAGATTCAGCGATGTCGCGGCCCCGGCGACCGATCACGGCGACCAGCTCCACCTCCCAATCGATACGGGTCGAGACGTGGCCGTGCCAGGGAATGGCCGCGTCCGGGCCGATGACGGTGCTGGGCGGCTTGGTGAAGAGCACAACGTGCTCCGGAACGCCCGTGGTGATTCGAGACTCCGACGCGTGATCGGCGTAGTTCAGTCCCACGCAGACCAGATTGCGCTTTGGGTGCGGAATCGGCGCTAGCAGTCGTGTGCTGGCGAGCTTCCTCGCGTACTCAGCGGGTGGCTCCGGCTCGCCCTTCAGCTTCGATTCGAGCTCCGCAATCGGTGCCCTAAGTTTCGTAGACGCTTCGAGAAAGGTCTGCATGCTGTCGGGCAGTTGGATGCCCTGCGAGGCCGCGTACGCGGCGAGATCGATGACCCATGCGCCGGAAAGGATGCCAAGGCAAGGCCCCGCGTCTCCTTTATAGGTGAGGAGCCGCAACGGCTAGTACCAGCGGGTCTTTATGATGGCGCCGGCGTGCCGGGCGAGCAGCCGAAGGACGGCTTCGTCGCTCTCGACGAAGCCCTGGCCGCTCTCCCTATCTGTCACGTAGACAGCGCCACGCAGAGTGGTGTCCACCCAAAGGGGCACACCGAGGAGCGTCTTCATATCCGGATGCTTCGGCGGAAAGCCGAAGGACTCACGAAAGGCATCCAGGTCTTCGATGTGGACAGCCAGACCATCCTGGCGCATGGTCCCCAGCGGGCCATGGCCCTGCGGAGCAGCCTTCAGCTTGCGCTCTTCCTCGGCTTCTAGGCCGGCGACAACGAAGCCCTCGATGTTGTCGTTCTCATCAGTTACTGCGAGAGCGGCATAGCGAGACCCGGTCAGCTCACGAGCCAGATCGACCACTTGCTGAAGGGCGTCAACGGGATGATCGGGGATGCCGCCGGAGGTGAGCGTCGCCAGCTTCAGGAGCGCTCGATATTCGGGATCCTCACCTGGAGGCTGAGCTGGAGCCGGAGTAGCTTGTAATTGAGCAGTCATCGATCTAAGAATACCCCGCGACCGAGCGAGGCGCCATCGGACCACTAACGCAGACCGCGCAACGACACTTCATCGAGGACCGTAACGGAGCCTCTGCCCAACCGTACCCAGCCACTCCGTTCGAACTCATTGAGCTGTTTGTTGACGCTCTCACGGCTGACGCCGAGCATCGACGCCAGTTCAGCCTGCGTGATTCGCAGCTTGGCGGGGCGGCCACTAGCCGCCCTATCTGAGGCCAGCGCAGCGAGGCGTTTGGCAAGGCGCCGGGGTAGATCAAGGAACGTGAGGTCGGCGAGCACCTCGTCAGTGCGGCGCACACGCAAGCTGAGCGCCTCGAGGAGGGATAGGGAGGCTTTGGGCCGCTCCGCGAGCCAGCGGCGGAAGTCTTCGCGGGTCACTACCAGGGTCTTCGTCGCTTCGGTGGCCACGGCGTTTGCCGAGCGCGGCAGGCCGTCGAGCAAAGCGAGGTCGCCAACGAACTCGCCGGGACCCAGCAGCGCCACGGTTGCTTCCTCTCCCCTCGGCGAGACTACGGTGACGCGCACGTTGCCATCCATGACGACGTGCAGCGAATCTCCACGATCGCCTTCGCGGAAGATAGTCGTGCCGCCAGCATAGCGGCGAACCTTGCCTCGAGAGGCTAGATCCCGGAGGTCAGGGCCAGTGAGCTTGGCGAGGAGCGGTATATCGCGAAACAGGCCTTCGCCTTCTTGTGGCATTCAGAGTTCCCTCCTTGGGCCCTATTTTCTGGTTCCTGGGCGCGTTGTGTGAAGTAGTTCATAGATGAACGGCTAGCGCCAGGCTATCCTGGACACAGAAAGGACGGGGAGATGGCCATGATGTTCCAGGAACTGATGCAAGCCGGTCTACAGGAACGCCGTCGAGAGGCCGCGGAACTCGAGCGCCAGCACCGAGCGCGAGTTTCTCAGCAACCCCAATTGAACCGACCCCGCAGCGGCCCCTCACAGACGCGACGCGCTCGGCTCCCCGTCCAATCTCTTATGCCACATCAAACGGGCTAAACGGAGACCTCCTCTCCGATGTGCACTCCGGCCTCGTGGGTACCGCCTCCCGCGAGGCCGGACCGTTCCTGGCCTAAGCTTTCTCGGCCAACAACCCTTCGGGTACAATGCGCTTCGCGCCATAGTGCCCGAATGTCATGCTTGCCAAGACGAGCGCCGGCAACTTCTTCGAGGACTTCGCCGCCGGCCAAGTCTTCCATCACGCCGTCCCGCGCACTGTAACAGAGGGCGACCTCGCCCTGTACATCGCGCTGACCGGCGACCGACGGCCGCTGCACTGCTCGGCGGAATTCGCCCGATCGCTTGGCTTCCAGCGCGAGACTGCGCATGACCTGCTGGTCTTTCACATCGTCTTCGGGCGGACGGTACGGGACATCACGCTGAATTCGCCAGCCAATCTTGGCTACGCCGACGTGCGATTTCTGCTCTCCGTCTATCCCGGCGACACGCTGCGGGCAGAGACTGAGGTTATCGGCAAGCGCGAGACATCGCGGGACGACGTGGGCATCGTCTGGGTACAGACGAAGGGCTACAACCAGCGCGACGAGCCAGTGCTGCAGTTCTACCGCTGGGCGATGGTGAATAAGCGCGACACATCGACGAAGACCGACAACGACGCGCCGGAGCTGCCACCGCACGTTGCGACCGAGCACCTCGTCGTGCCACCGGAGCTGAATGTCTCGCGGTTCGACAGCGTCGCGACGGGCGGCAAGGCGCTCTGGGAGGACTACGATCCCGGCGAACGTATCGTGCATCCGCAGGGCATTACTATTGAAGAGGCCGAGCACCAGATGGCGACGCGGCTCTACCAAAACAACGCGCGTGTGCACTTCAACGCGCACTTGACGAAGGACTCGCGGCTGGGGCGCCGGATCATCTACGGCGGTCACATCATCTCGATGGCGCATAGCATCTCGTACGACGGGCTGGAGAACGCGGTGCGGGTGCTGGCGTTTAACGCGGGTTCTCACACGAATCCGACGGTAGCGGGGGACACGCTGTACGCGTGGACGGACGTGATCGAGCGCATTGATCTTGGCCGTCCAGACGTTGGGGCGCTGCGGCTCCGGCTCGTCGCGCTGAAGGACCTCGACCCGACCAAGGAGACGATCGAGCTGAAAACGCCAGATACTGAGACAGGACGCGAGCAGTACCATCCGAACGTGGTGCTGGACCTCGACTACACAGTACTCATGGTGAAGAAGCGGTGACCACACAGACCACGGACGCGCTCGCATCGGCGCGCCGGCTCGCTGATGGCACGAACGATGCCATCGCCGTCGCGATCGCGCAAGCGGCGCGCGTCACCGCCAGCGGCAAACCAATAGACGAGCACCAGGTACACACGGAACGCATTGCGCTGCATGCCACGGAGGCGCGCGCCGCGGCCGAGCTGGTCGCGTACTGCGAGCGACAGGCCGCGGCAGGCAAGCCGGACGGAATCGCGGAGCAGCAGGCGTTCGTGTTCGCGGCGGAGCAAACGAACAAGCTGCGTGCTACCGCGCATGCGCACTCCAGCGCGTTCGCAATCGGCGACCGACTCGATAGCGACGACTTGAACGCTCTTATGAACGCGGGTCTTGAGGATGCGCTTATTGAATCGATTGGCGGGCGCGTGCTAGAAGCGCGCGGACAGCACACAACAGAACTCGAAGATCAGGCTGCGTCGCTTGTGCGCGACAGCGCGCGCAACTTCGCGAAGGCGGAGGTCGCGCCGATCGCGCAGGACATGCATCGCGAGGACTCGCTGGTGCCCGAGGCGCTGATCCAAAAGATCGCGGAGCTTGGCTTGTTCGGCTGCTCGATCCCCGAGCAGTACGGCGGCACAG
>JBKKBW010000436.1:0-4366 GCA_046713635.1 Dehalococcoidia bacterium | reverse complement strand
CCGGCGTCGCGTTCAGAAAGTCCGTGAACATCGCGGCTCGCAAGCCACGCATGTTCACATCAGGCCAGCGACCAAGCGGCATCGGCGCGACGCCGGCGTCGCGGCCGTCCGGCCCGGCGATGATCGACAGCGCCAGCGCCAGGTCTTCGACTGCGCGCGCGATCGGCCCGATCTGCGTCCGCGTATCGACCGTCGAGTCGAGCCGCGGGAAATGGCCTGTCAGCGGCACGCGCCCGCCGCTCGGCTTCAGCCCCGCCACGCCGCAGCAGTGCGCTGGGTAACGGATGCTTCCTCCGGAGTCGCTCCCTAGCCCCATAGGTGATCCGCCCGCCGCGATGATCGACGCCTCACCGCTGCTGCTCTCGCCTGGCGTGCGCTCGAGATCGTACGGGTTGCGGCAGATGCCGTAGATCTCGTTCTTCGCGCCGCCCGTGCCATCGAACGTCTTACCTAACAGCACGCCGCCCGCCGCGCGCATCCGCGCCACCACCGTCGCGTCGCGTTTCGGCCGCCGTTCCTTGGCCTCCATCTGTCCGGCCGCGCAGATCGCATCGTCGGTATCGAGCCAGTCCTTTACCGTGAATGGCACACCGTGTAGCGGCCCCACGACCTCACCTTGGGCCAGCGACGCATCCAGCTCGCGCGCCCGCTGCTGCGCGTTGTCCGCCGTGAGCTGCACAACGGCGTCCAGCTTCGGGTTGACCGCCTCGATGCGCGCCAGGTGCGCCTCGACGACCTCCGCGGACGATACGCGCTTCTCGCGTATCGCCGCAGCGAGAGATGTGGCGGAGGAGAAAATCAGTTCGGTCATTCCGGCTGGTGTATCGGGGACAGCGCAAACACCTGATCGAACGCCAGGCCCCAGGGCGGGCGAAGGAAGCCGAGCGCTCGCACATCTTCGTACCAGAACGCGAACGGCGAGCTGCGGTTGAACGTCCCGCCACCGATTACCTTTGCGATCCGCCGGAGCACCGACTCCGCAAGCTCGGCAATCGCGGTCTTGCCGCGCAACACTGTCCACAGCGCATCGCGGCCTTCCTCTACAGCGCGCAGCATTCCGTCGAAAGCCTGCTCAATCAGCCATGCTTCCATCTCGGCGCGCGACCACTCCACCTGCTCGTACGGGCGTAGCGATTCGTGCTGCGGCCTGAGCTGCTGCCGGGCAGCCACCATCGCCGCGTCGACGATGCCGACGATCACGGCCGTGAACGATGAGCCAACGTAGGGTCCGGCGGCGGGCAGCAGGTCTTGCAAAGTTCCCGGCCAGGCACAACGAACGGCCGGGAAGTTCTCGAACTGCATCGCGTGACTCTGGGTAGCCGCCATCCCTTGGCCGTCCCACTCGGCGATCAGCTTCATTCCCCGCGAGCCGTCCCACGGCACACCCCGCACATCCATGAAGAACAGGTCCGGAGCGGACTCCCCCTCCGCTAGAGCCGTCGTGATCATGTACGAGGTGATACCTGACCCGCTCCCGAAGTGCTTCGCGCCGCTTACTGTGTACTGGCCACCATGCGCCCGCGCCACGGCCTTCGTCTTGGTAATATCGCCGCCGCTGCCCGGCTCCGATGTGATCGTACCCCACCAGCCACCGCCGAGTGCGCTTTGCGCGAGTTCCTCAACCTGCAGGTTCCAGTCCTGCCGGTCCTCGGCGTCAAGCGCTGGCGCTGCGAGCCAGAACGAGAGCACAGCAGGATGCATCGAGGCGACAAGCGCGACCGACGGATCGCCTTGCGCTAGCGCGCGCAGGATCTCGCAAATAGGTCGTGTCGACTCGCGCACGCCCCGCCAGAGGCCGCCGCGCTCTTCTGGTACGCCCGTCAGCAGAAAGCCGGCCTCAGCCAGCCTCGCGAAGTCCGCACGGTCCAGATGTCTACGCCGCTGCCTCTCCTTGCGGTCCGCCGCGAAGCCTTCCGAGACCTGCCGCACGTTAGCGAGAACGGTAGATGTGTTCATGTGCGAATACTAGCGAGCCTTGTCATGCTGAGCGAAGCGAAGCATCCAGCCGTTCCAGATGATCGTGGCTTCGCTGGCAGGTGACACCAAACGCTTGGAGTTATTTCGCATCTACCCTATCCTCGCACCATCTTCCCGGATCGGGACGCGCACATTAACATCGGCGAGCCAAACCCGGCCATCGCCTGCCATTATGTCGAGCCTCAGTTTGGCGCACTCATCCGCCGGCAAATGGTGAATTCTGACGAACAATAGATCCGCTCCTAGATTACTGCGCTGATCGAAAACGATTCTAACGCAGCTAATCGGCAACCATGCGAAACGAGTCGATGTTCAGCTGAAGATCGACTCAATTAAGCTCGGATAGGGCCCGCTTTAGTCCTTCGAGCCGCGTCTGCGCCGTCGCTCGGCGTTTTTCCTCCGCCGAAACGACGTCCGCCGGCGCCCTCGATCGGAACTGCTCGTTTGACAGCTTGGCGTCGATACGCGAAACGTACTGCTCGGTCTCCGCGATCTCTTTCTCGAGCCGAGTCCGCTCCGCTCCCGCATCGAGCAACCCGGCCAGCGACACGATCACTTGCGCGTGCGGCAGCACAGCCGTCGCAACGCCTTCGCCAGGCGCGTCGGCGACATCGCGGACGACGTGCAGCGATGCGCGCGCAAGCGTTTCGATCTGTGCCCTACTGGCCTCGATCGCCGGGCAATCATCGGTAACAACGTGCGCCTCGATCGTGCGCGCGGCCTCGACGTTCTTCTCCGACCGTATGTTGCGGATCGCACGCACGATGTCAATCATGCCATCGACCCGGCGCTCAGCATCCGCATCACGCCACGAACCGTCGTCGTGCGGAAACGGTGCGACGATCAGCGCTTCGGCGTCCGCGCTCAACATGAACGGCCGAAGACGCTGCCAGAGCTCTTCGGTCACGTAGGGCATGGTCGGGTGCAGCAACCGCAAACCGGTCTCTAGCACGTGGACCAAGACCGGCCTCGGATCGGCAGCTGGCCCTGTGGCCCCTGGCCCGCGGCCCTCCCGAAGCCGTACTTTCGCCAGCTCCACGTACCAGTCGCAGTACTCGTTCCAGAGGAAGTCGTACAGCCGGTGCCCCGCTTCGTTTAGCGCGAAGTCGTTCAGCAGCTGATCGACTTCCGCCGTCACACGATTTAACCGTGAGAGGATCCAACGGTCCTCGACTGGCATCGATGCGCGATCACCGGCCGACGGCGCACCATACTTGACCGAACCATCGAGCTGCATGACGACGAATCGAGCAGCGTTCCAGAGTTTGTTAGCAAAGTTCCGGCCTGCTTCGACCTTCTCTTCGCGCAGTCGCTGGTCTTGACCGGTTGCACCGCCGGTGATCAGCGTAAAGCGCAATGCGTCGGTGCCGTACTCATCGATCAGCATCAGCGGATCGACGACGTTGCCCTTGGTCTTACTCATCTTCGCGCCGTGCTCGTCGCGCACCATGCCGTGCAGGTAGACGTATTTGAATGGGATACGCTTCGTGGCTTCATCGACGCGGTCGTTCATGCAGACGAGGCCCATCATGATCATCCGCGCCACCCAGAAGAAAATGATCTCGTAGCCGGTCTCCATCACCGTCGTTGGATAGAAGCGACGCAGGTCTTCGGTGTCATCCGGCCAGCCCAACGTGGAAACCGGCCACAGCCCGGACGAAAACCACGTGTCGAGTGTGTCTTCGTCCTGGCGCAGCTCAGTGCTTTCGCAGTTCTCGCAATGCGACGGCGTCTCGACATCGGGTGGCGGAACGGTGTAAGAGGCACAGGTATCGCAATACCAGGCCGGAATTTCGTGACCCCACCAAAGCTGCCGGCTGATGCACCAGTCGCGGATGTTCTCCATCCAGTTCGTGTATATCTTCGTGAACCGAGGTGGCAGGAATTCGATCAGCCCGTCGTTGACAACTTGCAGCGCCTCGCCTGCCAGCGAACGTCCCGGCGCATACTCCTTGTTAACGGCCACGAACCACTGCTCGCTGATCAGCGGCTCGACGATCGCGTCGCAACGATCGCAGTGCCCGACGGAATGCCGGTAGGGTTCCGTCTTCACGAGGTACTCCTGCGCATCCAGGTCGCGCACGATCGCCTCGCGCGCGGCGAAACGGTCCATGCCCGCGTAGGGGCCCGCTTCATCGTTCATCGTGGCATCGAGGTTGATTGCCGTGACGGTCGGTACCCCGTGCCGCTGGCCGATCTCGAAGTCCACCAAGTCGTGGCCCGGCGTGACCTTGAGCGCGCCGGAACCGAACTCCTTCTCGATCGCCTCGTCACCGACGATGATCAGCTCCCGCCCGATGATCGGCAGCCGCGCGTTCGTGCCGATCAGGGCTTTATAGCGCTCGTCCTCCGGATGGACGGCGATCGCCGTGTCCGCGACGATCGTCTC
>JBKKBW010000435.1:0-2923 GCA_046713635.1 Dehalococcoidia bacterium | reverse complement strand
CTACCAGGACCCGGCGAAGCACATCGCAAACGCCATGACCGGCGGCGAGGCTCTCGTCGACGCAACCACCGCTGATGGCCAGCGGCACACGCTCCACGCGATCACGAGCGACGTTCCGATCGAAATTATCGCGTCGGAGCTGGGCGCCGAGCCGCTCTACATGCTCGACGGGCACCACAGATACGAGACGGCGCTGGCGTATCGAGCGGAACAGCGCGCTCAGGCCGCGAGCTGGTCCGGCGAGGAGCCGGAGAACTTCGTGCTCGCTGCGATCACCTCGGTGGACGACTCGGGGCTGATGCTGCTGCCGACGCACCGCATGGTACGTCCATCGAACGTGCCGGCGGACATCATCGAACGGCTGAGCCGCTACTTTCACGTCGAGGACACCACGCCTAAAAGCTACGACGGCACGGCGCTCCTGCGTTTGCTCGCGCGCGTATCGGCCGCGGGCAACAGCGGCACAGCGTTCGGCGCGCTGGGTATCGACGAGCGACTCCACCTGCTGACGCTGACCAACACGGCCGCTGTTCATGCGTTGATGCCTGCGGGATCACAGACGTGGCAATCGCTGGACGTGAACGTCCTGGAGTACGCCACGCTGCGCGCAACGCTCGGCATCGATGGCGGCGCGGGCGAGTTGATCGACTACACGCAGGATCCAGCCCACGCGCTTCGCGAAGTCGAGAGCGGTCGCTGGCCACTGGCGTTCTTACTCAACCCAACGAAGGTGTCGCAGATCCTAGCGGTGGCGGACGCGCGCGAACTCATGCCCGCGAAGTCGACGTACATCTACCCGAAGCTGGCGACGGGGCTAGTGCTGAACCCGCTGGAATAGGTCCCACGGAGCCCGCTCACGGATTCGCAAGCGCGTTCAGCTCATCGATGCGTGCAAGAATGGCAGCGCCTTCTTCCGCCGTTGCCGGGCGCGGACGGTTCTGGTCAGGATCGATGTAGACTGGCACCGGACGCGCTTCGATGGCGAGCCCGTCCGTGATCGTCACGTAGTACACCGCCGTCTCGAACGCGCGCGGACCGAGGTTCGTCAGGTCTTCGTTGTCGAGATCGTAGACGAAGTTGCCCAGGCTGTAGATGATCAGCCCGTCACCGTAACGCTCGACGCCCTGGAGCGTATGCGGATGGTGGCCGAGCACCAACGCGGCACCCGCATCGATGGCGGCACGAGCGAGCTGCTGCTGGTTCGGCTGGGGCGCGTCCGTGTACTCGATACCGCTGTGCAGCGCGACGATGACAATATCGGCATCCGCCTTCGCAGCGCGAACGTCCGCGTCGATGACATCGACGGTCGCGAGCGCGACGCCGAAGCTCTCGGGGCCGGCGAATGCATTCTCCATCACGTCGGTGTAGGACAGCAACGCAACTCGCTGGCCATCGATAACGAGGTGCGCGGCGCGGCGAGCGTCCGCTTCGTTCATGCCAGCCCCGGCGTACGGCAGGTCGACAGCGTCGAGGGTCGCGAGCGTATCTTCCAGGCCGATCGCGCCGAAGTCGGCAGCGTGGTTGTTACCAAGCGAGACAGCGTCGATGCCGGCGTCGACAAGACCGGAGGCGAAACGGGGTGGCGCTCGAAACGTGTAAAACTTGTCCGCAGGGGTACCTCCTTCAGTTAGCGTGTTCTCCAGGTTGGCGATCGTAAGGTCGGCATCCTGCAAAAGCGGCACGACGCGTTCGAACGGATAGATGGCGCCGTGCTGCTCCATCAGCGCTGTGACATCGCGGGCGATCATGACATCGCCGACCGCGGCGATAATGATCGTGCTGTCGGGAGTGGGCGTTGGATCGACGGCGCGCGGCGTGCTCAGCTGGACCGTGACTCCGGGCGCGCTCGTTGATTGCGAGAGGCAGGACACAGTGAGGGTCGCGCTTAGTATGAACGCGGCGACCAGGGAGACACGTGAGCTAGAGCTTGGCGATGCGCGCACGGTAGATATCGGGGAGCGCTTCGATCTCCTTGAGCAACTCCGGCGCCATCTCGTCATCGAGCGTAAGCACCATCAGAGCTCGGCCACGCACCTTAACGCGGCCGAGGTGCATACCGCTGATGTTGATATCGTGCTTCGCCAGGACGCCGCTCACCGCAAACACCATGCCAGGCCGATCCAGGTTTTCGCAAAGAAGCAGGTAGCCATCGCCAGGCGGGATGTCCACGTAAAAGTCATCCACTCGTTCGATGTGCGTCCCGTCCTGGAACCACGTTGCCGCGACATGCGTGTGGCCAGCATCAGTGTTCACCGTGACCGTGAGCAGGTTGGCGTAGACTTCGGACGGACCCTTTAGCTCGGTGATCCGCAGGCCGCGCTGCTCAGCGATAAGGTTCGCGTTGACGATAGTGACGTTCTCGCCGCTGATCGGAGCGAGCAGCCCCTTGATGACGGCGGCCTTGAGCGGCGTGACGTCATGGTCGGCCAGGTCGCCGAGGTACTCGATTTCGACTGAACGCATCTGCCCTTCGGCGAGCTGTGTGGCGAGCGCAGCGGCCCGCTCCGCGACGTCCATGAAGGGACGGAGCACTTCCATCGTTTCTGGTGAGACGAGCGGCGCGTTGACGGCATAGCGCGCAGGCTCGCCGCGCAGTACGGCCAGCACTTGCTCGGCGACGTCAAGCGCGGCGCGCTCCTGCGCCTCCTCGGTCGAGGCGCCTAGGTGCGGCGTGACGATGATGCGATCGTGCGTCAGCAGTGGCGTCTCGCCGGGCGGCTCGTCGCGGAAGACATCTATCGCGGCGCCGCCGACGGGACCTTCGTCGATCGCCTTGATCAGCGCTGCCTCATCTATGAGCTCACCACGGGCAGTATTGATGATGCGAACGCCCCGTTTCATCTGCGCGAACTGTTCGGTACTGAGCATGTCGCGAGTGCTGGGAGTAAGCCGCATATGCAGGGAAATGAAGTCTGATTCCCGC
>JBKKBW010000434.1:0-1834 GCA_046713635.1 Dehalococcoidia bacterium | reverse complement strand
TACCTCGGCAAGGAGACGGTCCAGAACATCCTCGTCTTTCGCTTCGGTAACTCGGTCTTTGAGCGCGTCTGGAATCGCGACGCGATCGATCACGTTCAGATCACGCTCGCTGAGAAGATCGGCATCGAAGGACGGTCAGCGTTCTACGAAGAGACTGGCGCCAGCCGTGACGTTGTCCAGAACCACCTTTTCCAGGTCCTTTCGCTGCTGACCATGGAGCCGCCCGCGTCCTTCGATGCGGAATCGCTTCGCGAGGAGCGCTCGAAGCTGTTTTACGCAATGAAACCCGTCTGCCCCGAAGATGTCGTGCGTGGCCAGTATACGAGCGGCCTCATCGATGGCCGGCAAGTCCCGAGCTATCGCGAAGAGGAGGGCATCGCCCCCGAGTCTCAGACCGAAACGTTTGCTGCCATGAAGGTTTGCATCGATAACTGGCGCTGGGCCGGTGTGCCCTTTTACCTTCGTACCGGCAAGCGGCTCCCGCGCCGCGCCACAGAGATCGAGATCGCGTTCCGCGACGTGCCGATTCGCTTCTTCGAAAGTGCCGGCCTGGCAGAGCTCCCGCAGAACCACCTATCGCTCGCCATCGAGCCGGACCAGTCGATCACGTTCGTCTTCCTCGCGAAGGTCCCGGGCCCAGAGATCCGCGTCCGTCCCGCCCGCATGGAGTTCGGCTTCGGTGAGTTCATGGGCAAGCTGGAAGACCCGTATGAACGCCTGCTCTGGGACGCGATGGACGGCGACCATACGTTGTTCGCACGCGCCGATAGCGTCGAACGTTCATGGCAAGTCCTGCAGCCCGTTCTGGACCGCCCTCCACCTCTCCACCTCTACCAGGCCGGCACATGGGGTCCGCCGGAGGCCAACGAGCTGGTGGCGCCACATCGATGGCATCTCAAGTAGAACGCGAGCTCATCGTCCTGGACGATTTCGCCCGCGAAGTGGCTGCCTATATCGCGGAGTCGCAGCCGCGCACGCTTGTCCTCGCTGGTGGCGACACGCCTCGCCTGGTGTACGAGCAGCTAGCCAAAGCAGATCTTCTCTGGCCGGAGATCGAGGTGTTCTTCGGGGATGAGCGCTGCGTACCGCCGGACCATCCGGCCTCAAACTACGGTATGGCCCACATCGCCCTCCTCGCTAATATCGAGACGAACGTGCACCGCATGGTGGGCGAGACGTGCGATCCGCAGCACTACGATGACGAGCTGACCGCCGTCTTCGGCCCGGGGCTACCGGCCTTCGATCTCGTGCTGCACGGCCTCGGTGAGGACGGCCACACCGCGTCGCTGTTCCCAGGCGATGCCGCGCTCGCGGTCACAGAACGCCGCGTCGTCCGCGTCGAACGGCCAGATCACTCTAGGCTAACCCTTACGCTACCTGCGCTCTCGTCGGCGAGGACCGGCATCTTCCTGGTCTCCGGCGAATCGAAACGCTGGGCGCTGGAGCAGCTCCTCGCCGGCGCGGACATTCCGGCGGCGCGGATCAGCGCCGATCGCCTGCTGATCCTCGCCGACCGCGCCGCCAGCTCCAAGTAGCAACGCGCCGGCCCGCGGGCGAGAATGCGGGATAACCCTAGTGCCCGCGTTCCTCGCGCTGACCTATCATGAGGTTCAGGGCTCAAGGTAGGTTGCGCTCATGAACGAAGCTCTTCGAAACGAATCGCCCGCCGAGGACGGCGGGAGCCCCTTCGATCTCGCCACTGTCGTGCGTGAAGCGATCGATGAGATATACGTCATCGACGCGCGCGCCGTCCGGTTCCTCTACGCGAATGATGGCCGGCGCGCTTACTCGCTTGCCGTAGCGCTGGTGCTTAATACGATAGGCGGCCTCATCC
>JBKKBW010000433.1:0-2561 GCA_046713635.1 Dehalococcoidia bacterium | reverse complement strand
GCCCATAGCCCTCTGCGCAGGCGATGCAATCGTGGGAGGTAACGTAGGCGGATGAAAGTTATTCATCCAGCTGACATGCCGGAACGAGAGGTCTCGTTCAACGCGGCGCTCTTCACCGGCCCGGCCCGGTCGCAGACTATGGTCGACAGTAAGGACGATGCCGCTGCGTTCTCGGTCGCGTACATTCACTTCCCGGAAGGCGTCCGTAACAAGTTTCACACGCATTCGAACGACCAGGTCCTTATCGTGACCGAAGGCCGCGGCATGGTCGCGACGGAGGAACGCGAGGAGCCGTTGGCCGTGGGCGACGTGGCCCACATTCCGGCCGGCGAGGTGCACCGCCACGGCGCCGTGCCGGGATCCACCATGACCCATGTTTCGATACTGCCGTCGGGAACAAAGACAGAGCAGGTGGAGTTGTAGTGACTAGGCACGCGGAGGCACGGAGGCCCGGAGTATAATCGATTCCGATGCCCACAATCAGCACGTTCTTCGGGATCGTCATCCAGATGTTCTGGAACGAGCACGCGCCCCCGCACTTTCATGCACTGTATGCGGAACACGAAGCCGTGATCGATATCCGGGAGCTCCGCGTGCTACGGGGCTCGCTTCCGCGGCGGGCGCTCGCGTTAGTATTGGAGTGGGCCGAAGAGCACCGCGATGAGCTATCGGAGGACTGGGAGCTATGTCACGAGCTAAAACCACCGAAGTCGATCCCACCGCTGGAGTAGCTCCAGCGCCGCAGGCGGCTGCCGCATGGCGAGTTGCCCGAGCGACGGCGGAGCAGGGCCTACGGCTGCGCGTGGAATTTGTCGATGGGACGTCAGGCGAAGTGCGGATGGAAGCGTTCCTGACAAGCCAGCGAGTGTCGGACACGGTCTTCGAAGCGCTTCGCGATCCGGGGACTTTTGCGCAGGTGCGTGTCGAGCTCGGCGCAGTCACGTGGCCGAATGGCGCAGACCTTGCGCCGGATGCGATGTACGACGCGATTCGCGAACACGGGACCTGGACGCCTGAGGCGTAACCGAGGCGGACACCGTGACGGCTGATTGCTGATGCCGCGACTGGACGACACCTCCGCCAGCAGCAGAACCGCAGGTTCTGCCAAGCAACGCGTAGCGTTGCCGCTCTCCTACGATCTGAGCGATTCGATCGCCACCATCGTCATGGATGATGGGCGCGCGAACGCGCTCTCCCTCGACATGCTCCGCGCCATCGACGCCGCGTTCGAACGCGCGCGCTCCGACGGCGCAGCGGTCGTCGTACTCGCCGGGCGGGAAGGCCGCTTCTCCGGCGGCTTCGATCTCGCCACCCTGCGCGGCGGAGGGCCCGACGCGCTGACGATGCTGCGCGGCGGCTTCGAGCTCGCCGAGAAGATCCTGTCGTTTCCCCGTCCGGTCGTCATCGCCTGCACCGGGCACGCGATCGCGATGGGCGTCTTCCTGCTGCTCTCCGGCGACTACCGCATCGGCGCGGCGGGCGACTTCAAGATCCACGCGAACGAAGTCGCCATCGGCCTGCCGATGCCGCGCGCGGGGGTCGAGATCTGCCGCCAGCGCCTCGCGCCCGCGCACTTCAATCGCGCGGTCATACTCGCCGAGCCGTACTCGCCGGCGGACGCTGTCGCAGCGGGCTTCCTCGACCGCGTCGTTCCGCCGCCGGACGTGCTGGGTACGGCACAAAGCATGGCGACGCAGTTTGCTGCGCTCAACATGCCGGCCCACGCTACCAGCAAGTTGCGCGCACGAGACAGCGCCTTGAAGGCATTGCGTGCTGCGATCGAGGCGGACTTTGGTGCATGATGCCCGCAGAACCGAAGGTTCTGCTGTAAGCGATGCTCCGCAGGAGCAGCGCGACAGCATACAACGTGTGCGCGCCGGCGCGCTCAAGCGCTCCACGCTGCGATCGAGGCGGACTTTGGATGACGACCGCAGAAACGCAGTTTGTGCCAAGCCGCCGGCGGCGTGGCCAGTGTAGGGGCGCATGGCGATGCGCCCTGGTTCTCCCTCTCCCGCAGGGAGAGGGGCTAGGGGTGAGGGGCGCTGCGCCGCCTTACTTCGCGGAGACCGCCGTCAGATCTATCGCCCGGAAGCGCCCCGCGCGCAGCTCCTCGATCAGGTCTTCGATCGACTCTATGCGCCTGTCGAACTGCGTGGCGCAGCGACCGATGTCCGTGCGCGCGTGCGCGTCGGAGCCAGCGGTGCCGTGCATCGACATGAGATCGCAGAGCCGCTGCGAGAACGCGTTCTCTTGCTCCGTACCGCGGCCGTTGACGGCTTCCAGTGCTGCGCAATAGCGATACGCGGGGTTGCGGCTCGCGCGGACGAGCGCTTCGTCGTAATCGCGCTCGTTGTCGATGTACCAGGGCATCTGGCGCCGGTACGGGTGGGCCGCGACCATCGCTCCGTTGGCCTGACCAACGTAGTCAGCCAGCTCGTGCGAGCGGTGCATGCCGTAGACGTACTTGGTGAGTCCGTAGGCGAGGATGTGCCCATCGTCCGTGTTGATTTCGATCGCAGGCAGGACCAGATAGTCGTGGCGTTTGGCCAGCGATGCCACGT
>JBKKBW010000432.1:0-5195 GCA_046713635.1 Dehalococcoidia bacterium | reverse complement strand
GTACCGGTGCTGCGCAAACCTCGTTGGGTCGACGGCCATTGGGTTGGCGCTGCCACGCGTCATCGCAATGCGGCCGGTGCGAACAAGCTCCTTGATACCGTACGGCCGAAGCATCTCGATAATCGCGTCAACTTTCTCCTCCGTGCCTGTCGCTTCCACGACGAGCGCGTCGGACGAGACATCGACGACCTTCGATCGAAACACCTCCACAATGTCGATGATTGCGCTCCGTTGCTGCTCGCTCGCTGCGACCTTGACCAGTGCGAGCTCGCGATGCACCATGTCGTGCTCGGTCAGGTCAGAGAGCTTTACAACCTCGATGATCTTGTCCATCTGCTTCAGTACCTGATCGACGTCGTTCGTCATCCCGTCCACAGTGAACGTCATGCGGGACAGGCCGGGAACTTCGCTATGACCGACAGCTAGGCTCTCGATGTTGAACCCGCGCTGGCGCCACTTGCTCGCGATGCGGTTGAGCACACCCGGACGGTTCTGGACAAGTGCGACAATGGTATGTGTGCTCATTGCGACGTCACCTTTTCCTTTCTCCTGCTGCCCGGCGCAAACTCGACTTCGCCATCGAAGGCTGGCCTATCGACGGTTTCCGAGAGTGCCGCGCCTGGCGGCATCGCCGGGAACGTATCCTCGTGCTGCTCGACTTCGAAGTTGATCAGCACTGGCCCCGGGTGTTGCAACGCCCTTTCGATCGCGCCATCGACATCCGCCTTCTCCGTCACCAGTATGCCCGGCATGCCATACGCCTCAGCTAGCTTGACGAAGTCGGGCTGGAACAGCGCCACTGACTGGAGGTTGTCTGCGTAGTACATGTGCTGCCACTGCCGCACCATACCCAGGTGGTTGTTGTTGATGATGGCGAACTTGATTGGCAGTTCGTACTCGACGACCGTCGCCAGCTCCTGAAGAGTCATCTGGAAACCGCCATCGCCGCAGATGCTCCAGACCGTGCTCTTCGGCCGCGCGAACTGCGCACCGATCGCCGCGGGCACCTCGAAGCCCATTGTCCCGAGGCCGCCCGACGTGATGAAGCTCGCGGGATTGTCGCCCCAGAAGAACTGCGCCGCCCACATCTGGTGCTGGCCGACGCCCGTGACGTAGTAGGCGTCCTTCGGGGACATGTCGTAGATCTTCTTGATCACATACTGCGGGAGCACCTTGTCGACCTTCGGAATGGTGATCGAAGGATGCTCGGCGCGAATGTCCTGAATGCGCCGGTACCACGCATCGTGGCGGGCAGACACAACCTGCGGGTTAAGCTCCCGAAGCACTTCCTTCACGTCGCCGATGATCGGCACGGCGGGATGCAGGTTCTTGCCGATCTCAGCCGGGTCGATGTCGATGTGCACGATCTTCGCCTTCGACGCGAAGTCCTTCAGCCGGCCGGTCACCCTGTCGTCGAAGCGCATGCCAATGCCCATCACGAGGTCGGCCTCGCCGATCGCGATGTTGTTCCAGTACATACCGTGCATGCCAGGCATGCCCATGAACAGCTCATGGGAGCCAGGGAATCCGCCCAGGCCCAGCAACGTACAGATGACGGGAATGTGCGCACGTTCGGCCAGCTCACGCAGCTCGTCGTACGCCTGCGAGATGAGCACGCCATGGCCGGCCAGGATCAGCGGGCGCTCGGCTTCGTTGATCAGGTCGGCCGCCTTCTTAATCTGGCCGCTGTCACCCTTCGTAACTGGATCGTAACCGGGCACGTCCACCGTTTCCGGCCAGTGAAACTCGGTCACCTGCTGCTGGATGTCGCGCGGGATATCGACCAGCACCGGGCCCGGCCGGCCCGTCGTCGCGATGTGGAACGCCTCGCGCATCGTCTCCGCGATATCGTTCACGTCCAGCACCAGGTAGTTCTGCTTGGTAATGGGAACGGTTATACCCGTGATGTCGGCTTCCTGGAAGCCGTCTCGACCGATTAGCCAGGTCACCACCGCGCCCGTAACGAATACGATGGGCACGGAGTCCATCCATGCGTTCGCGATACCTGTCACCAGGTTCGTTGCGCCCGGACCAGAAGTACCCCAGCAGACACCAGGTTTGCCAGTCACGCGCGCATAGGCGTCGGCAGCGTGGGCGCCGGCCTGCTCGTGCCGGACCAGGATATGGCGTATCTGGGGGTACTGTGGAAGCGTGTCATAGAGCGGGAGGTTCGCGCCTCCCGGGTAGCCGAAGATGTATTCGGTGCCCTCGCGGGCGAGGCACTCCATCACGATTTGTGCGCCTGTCATCTTTGTCATGGTGGTCATTGACCTCCTTGTTGGCCCCGGGCGTTCCTTGGAACGGGCCCCTATACAACCCAAAAACTACGGCCCCGATTGCTTCGGGGCCGGTTCTCGGTGCTACTCCTGATATTCGACTTGTTACGCCGAGAACCTCACCTCGTAAGCCCGCCCAGCAGGAGCAGGCCAAGACCCAGCAGACCTACTACAAGGAGGCCGCTGGATGCGCGCAGGCGTACGACGCCCCGACGAACAGTCGGGGAGGTCACCTCCGAGAGTCTTGTAGCAGATCTAGCTTCACTCATAGCGATGTGCGCCCACTATAGCCAGTGGAGTAGGCGCTGTCAATTAGGCACCTCCTGAGGGACTCTGTACCCGTGCAAACTTGATTGTTTTGCAGAAACGCCCTTTTGTCGCGGTTTCTCGAATCTAGCATCTTGATTGTTTCGCCAGCGGCGGATCGCACGGCCCATCAGGTCCTGGAGAGGTTCTGCACCCGACCGTCGCGTTCACCGGCTCGATTCTATCACCAGCGCCTGTTAGCTCCAAGCGTCTGATGGCACGATTGACAGATTCGCCGCGCAGAGCTACGGTAGGGGCGCTTCGACTGGTGGCGCCCCCGCTCCACCCACCGGCCGCAGACGGGGGACTGTGGCATGAAACGAATTGGCACCGTGTTGGCCCTGTTGGCGGTTCTCGCCGGCGCCCTTGGCATGTGGCCGGCCACGTCAACTACTTCAACGCGGGCGACGGGGCCTATCGATCTCACTGGCTCGTGGGGGTGGGTCATGGGCACGCCCCTTGGAACATGCGTTGGCTCCGCAACCATAGTTCAGTCCGGAACTGATCTGTCGATTGACTTCAGTTGCTTCGTATACCTCCCCTGCTGCCTGGGCGTGAGCGGCTCAACAACAGGGACGATTGACACTGCAACAGGCGTCTTTGTCACCGCCGGGACACAATACACGCTCTCTGGCACCGCGACCAAGGATGGCCAATTCATCTCAGGGGGCTGGGTCTGCTGTAGGGGGAGCGTAGCGGGCGGCTTCAGCGGGTCTCGCCCCCCACCAACGCCGACACCCACTCTATGTCCAGGCGGCTGTCCTACTGACACGCCGACCGCTACAGCGACGCCGCCCGTGACTCCTACACCAACGCCTGACGCAGTCGGCGGCGTGGCGCTTGACGCGCAGTCGAACGGTGGCGGCGGGTCCGATCCGCGCTGGCTGATCACAATTACAGGCGCGGCGTTGGTGACGCTGGGCGGCGCGGCGCTGTACGCAAGGAGGCGCGGCTGATGCGGACTGCGTTTGTAGGGCTTGCGATCGCTGCCGGCGTGCTCCTTGGAGTGCTTGGCTCCGGGCCGCACGCGCCGACGCACGTCGTTGGAGCCTATCCGCCTTGCCCACCGCCCGCGAACGACAACTTCGCGAACGCCGCTGTTATCACAGCACTTCCGTTTGGCGATAGCATAGCGAGCAATTGCGCCACGACAGAGGCGGGCGAGGGCGACCTCCCGTGTTTTGGAGACTACACGGTCTGGTACACGTACACTTCTCCTATATCCCAGGTCATTACCGTGTACATGAGCGAACTCAGCTTCCTCAATGTTTACACCGGGAGCTCCATCCCAGCGTTGGCTCCGCTGGACCCACCAGTTTGTGAGTCCACCTACCTATCTCCGGAATCCCGGCAGTTTGCCATGTTTGTGGGAGAGACGTATCGCATCCAGGTTGGAGCCGCGGAGGAGTTTCAGATTGAGGCGGCATACCCGCCTGGCATCGATTTCTCGCTTGGAATTGACGTGGACGGCGACGACATCGATGACTGCACGACGCGGCCAGCCGAACCAACGAGCTGCGTCGCGGCACCCGATCAACTCTTTCATCTTGGGGTCTATCTCGACGCCCTACCCTCGAACTACTTCGACTACTCGACCTTTTCGGCGACCGTGCGGTCCACGAATCTGGCATCGAAGCACAACGTTGACGCCGAGCCCTGGCCCGACTGTAACTTTGGGCCGTTCTTCGCCTTTGAACCTGGACTTGACAACGTGGCCTGCGCGAATCCTGCGATGCAAGCGTCCTCATACATAGGCCTCATGGCCACGATTGATTACACATGCACGGAAGACGGTGTGCTAAAGCTGCTCCATGGCGGCGAGACGTATATCGACGGTGGGTTCGGCTCGAGGTTTGAAGCTGGCGTCGACGAACTACACGTCTCTTGCGATGGCGTGGCGCCGCCGCCTGTTGGCGGCGCGGCGTTTGATGCGCCAACGAGCAGCCCTGGCGCGCTCGATGCGTGGTGGTTGGCTGGGATCACAGGCGCGGCGCTTGTGGCGGCGGGCGGCGCGGCGCTGTACGTAAGGAGGCGCGGCTAATGCGACTGTCGGTTGCGGCGTTGTTGGTCGCGAGCGTCGCGTTGATCGGTGGGCTACTAATTCAGCCACCGGAGCGCGTGGCGGCGGACTTCAACCTGAACGGCGATTGGACCATGTATGTCGGAAATATTCCGGCATGTCCAACAACGATCGTCCAGACGGATTCGGGAGACTATATCCAGCCTTTGTTGATTACGCCGTCGCCTTCCTGCTTCCCATATGGCGCATACCTCGGAACGATAGACGTCCGGAACGGGTACATTAGCGCCAATGCTACGCGCTGCCAACTAGCCGGATTCGTCTCGGACAATGGCCACACGGTCTCCGGAGATGTCGCGTGTTTCGGGTCGGTTATTAGCGGCGGTCCCTTCGTGTTGACAGGTGGAGCCGGAGACCCCAAGTTTCCTACACCAACGTTCACACCATGTCCTGGTCCATGCCCAACGGCAACTCCAACGGCGACATCTTCGGCAACCGTGACGCCGACGTTGACCCCCGCTCCCCCACCCGTCGGCGGCATAGCGCTTGACAAGCCAGCGAGCAGCGGCAACGACGCGTTCGCTGTGTGGTGG
>JBKKBW010000431.1:0-5735 GCA_046713635.1 Dehalococcoidia bacterium | reverse complement strand
ATGGCCAATGGACAGACCATCGTGCGCGACGCCGGAGAGTTACGGGACAAGGAATCCGACCGTATCGCCACGCTGATCCGGCAACTACGCGCGTTCGGTGTGGACATCGAGGAGCGTCCGGACGGATTCGTTGTCGAAGGTGGCAAGCCGCTGCGCGGTGCGCGCGCCAGTGGCGGAGGCGATCATCGTATGACGATGACGCTAGCGGTCGCAGGACTACTCGCAGAGGGGAAGACGATAGTACACGACGGGGACGCGGTAGGTGTGTCCTACCCAGCGTTCTGGAGTGATCTGCAAAAGATCGCTGACCCAGGGACGGGATCACTCAACCCCAAGGAGACCGCCAATGGCCACTGAACTGATCCACGTTGGTTTCGGAAACTATATCTCCGCAGCGCACATGATCGGCGTCGCTTCGCCGGGCTCGGCTCCGATCAAGCGGCTGATCCACGAGGGCCGCTCGAAAGGGCTGACCGTCGACATGACCAGCGGGCGGCGCACCAAGGCCGTCATCTTCATGGAGAACGGCTCCGTCGTGCTCGCTGCGATCACACCGGAGACGATCGAAGGCCGCGTGCGCAACTATCGCTCGCGCGGACCGGAAACAAATGGCGAGTAGCGAGGCCTCGCCTAGCGAGACCTCGCCTCGCGCCGCGGATGCGCCGGCCGTCGCGGGACCGCCCCTCCTCATCATCATTTCGGGCCCCTCCGGCGTCGGCAAGGACGCGCTGCTCGCGAAGCTACATGAACGCGGCATCCCTGCGCACTTCACCGTCACCGCGACCACGCGACCCAAACGCGAGGTCCGGCCGGAGGACTATCGTTACCTCAGCTTCCTGACCGAAAACGAGTTCGATCAGCTACTCGCCGAAGACGGCCTGCTCGAACACGCGAAGGTTTACGGCTACCAGTACGGCGTACCGAAGGCGCAGCTCATCGAGGCGCTAGCACAAGGCCGCGACGTCATCGTCCGCGTCGATGTTCAGGGTGCCGCGACGATCAAGGGCATCGTGCCTAACGCGATAGCCATCTTCCTCGCCCCGCCTTCCATGGGGGAGTTAGAGGCCCGCCTCCGTTCGCGCGGCCTCGACGATCCTGGCGTCATCCGCAAGCGGCTCGCCGCCGCCGAGCAGGAGATGGCACGCCAAGCGGAGTTCGACCACGTCATCGTCAATGAGCACGAGCGCCTCGACGACACCGCCGACAAGGTCATCGACATCATGCAGCAGGAGCGCTCCCGCCCGGGGCGCCTGCCCGTGACCCTCTAGCTCGCCTGTTCGCGGGTCAGGCTGCAGCCTGACCCACCTCGCTCTATCGTGTATACAAAGACATGCCTGATCAGGTAACTGTCCGCGTCCCCGCTACGAGCGCCAACCTCGGCTCAGGCTTCGATAGCCTCGGCCTCGCCCTCGCCATCACCGCCGATGTTACGGTCTCACTCCAACCGATCGAGACGAACAACCAGCACTCAATGGTCGTCACAGCATGTCGCGCTGCCTACGCCGCCGCTGGCAGCGACACGCCTGAGCAGATCTTCGTATCAATCAGTGGCGGCTTCCCTGTCGCCCGCGGGCTCGGCGCCAGCGCCGCGTTTCGGGCAGCGGGCGTCGTCGCCGCAAACGCGATGATGGGCGAACCGCTCACGAACGATCAACTGCTCACGATCGGGTCAGAGCTAGAGGGTCACGCCGACAACATGGCGCCCGCGCTCTTCGGCGGCCTACAAGTCGTCGTCCACGACGGCGATACGTGGCATCGTCTCGCCGTGCCACTCGTTGACGGCTTGAAGATCGTCCTGCTCGTGCCCGACTTCGAGATGCCAACGAATCAGAGCCGGAAAAAGCTGCCTCAGCAGCTCTCCCGCGAAGACGCGGTCTTCAATGTCGGACGCGCCGCACTGCTCGTCGCTGCGCTCGCTCAAGGGCGCTGGGACCTGCTGGACCCCGCCACCCAGGACAGGCTTCACCAGCCTGCCCGCGCCGAGATCTTCCCCGCGCTCGAACCTGTCTTCGCCGCCGCAAAGGATGGTGGCGCCCACGCGGCCTATCTATCCGGCAGTGGTTCGACAGTCGCCGCGTTCGCCACGCAGGACGAAGAGCGGATCGCTCGCCTCATGCAGCAGGCCGCGGTATCGCTCGGCTACAGCGCAAGGACGATCATCACGGAGCCGAGCCCGCAGGGCGCACGAGTCGTCAGCTAGGCCTTCTTCATCGCGACGATCTGCGGCCAGCTCCTGCCGTGCTCAGCTAGGAACTTGTACTGCGTCGACTCGTGCGCCGCCTCGGGAATCTCGTCGAGCGTTGCGTCAACGAAGTCGAATCGTAGGTAGAAGTCGTGGGCATCAACCGTAAAGAGATAGAGCTGCGTCAGCCCTTCCTCCGCCGCACGCTCCGTCACCCACTGCAGGATCCTTGTGCCGAGCCCGCTTCCACGTAGCGACTCATCGACCGCCATCGAACGCACAAGCGCAACGCTTCCCGCCGGGTACGCCTCGAAGCCGCCGCAGCCCACAATGCGTCCGTCCTGTTCCGCGACGACAAAGTTATGCAGGTGCTCATCGATACCCCACGGCGGCAGGTGCGCCGCGACGACGAGCTCCGTCACGGCCGTTAGGTCGTCCGGCGTGGCAGGACGGAGCGTCGCGTCAGTCACCGAACGTCGCTCCTCGCTTAACCACGATCTGCTCGTCTCCCCATCGCTCGATCTGCCCGCCGGCCCCGAGCGCCAGCGCGGCGTCCTCCGGCAAGCCGAGGCCCAGCATATCAGGATGCTCTCTCATCGCCGGTTCGAATAACGCCTCGCGGTCGGCGTCGTGGTGCACGGAGACCAGCACGCGCGGCAGCCAGCCCCAGCCTTGCAGAACGCCGGCCCCCATCGACACACCCCACGCCGACAGCGCGATCGCGCCCGCGCTCATCCCGCAGATGACTGCGCCGCGTTCGTACGCTTCGCCGACGGCCGCCAGCGCTGGCGTGTCTGTCATCGACGCCAGTAGTGCCGTTGAATCGCCGCCACCGAAGTAGATCAGTCCGGCGTCCCGTAGTAGCGCCGCGTCCGACGTATCATGCGCCGCTTCCCGGCTGGTTAGAGGCACCACGTACCCGTTTGGCGCGCCAAGCTGCTTGTACACGGCAAGAAACGAGGTCCCATACTCCGGCGGACAGTTCGCCGCCGGAACGAACGCGATCGGCGCGTCCAGCGACATCGATTCAATCGCCGCCCGGTCGATCGCCTCCGTCCCACGCCAGAAGTCCGTCGTCCCGCCGATCAGCACCAGCCAGCCCTTCCCGCGCCGCCACTCAATCTGCAGCTCGATCTTCTGTCGCTTCATCCCGTCGCACTACAGCCGACTGTGTCACCTAGAGCGTAGCTACTTGTCGTTCCGAACCGCCAAGCCGACGCAAGTCGGCTGCGTGTCGAGAGCCTGTCCTCGAGCGCAGCGAAGGAAATCTCTTTGCCCTAACCGAGCGCGTACCCGTAACCACGGCACACGATCCGTCGGCACCCCTCCGTGAGCATCTGTGTACATCTGTGTCTAACTCCCGTCACTGCATCGCGCGCAGCAGCCGAACCCGCTCCTCAATCGGCGGATGCGTATTGAACAGCCCGTTCATGAAACTCTTGTGCTCTCGCAGCGGGTTCGAGATGTACAAGTGCGCGGTCGCCTTGTTCGCCTCTTCCAGCGGCTCGGGATCGGCCGAGATCTTCTCCAACGCCCGGGCCAGCGCCTCCGGGTTCCGCGTCAGCAACGCCCCTGAAGCGTCTGCCAGGTACTCGCGCTGCCGTGATATTGCGAACTGGATCATCTGTGCTGCAATCGGTGCCAGGATCGCAGCAACAAGCGCGATTGCGTAGATGATGAGCACGGCCGCGCCGCCGCCCTTACCGCGATTCCCCGATCGCCGTCCGGCGCCCATGAACGTCAACCGGAGTGCGAAGTCCGCGACGAGCGCAGCCACGCCGACCAACACGACCACCAGCGTCATCAATCGCGTATCATAGTTCCCGACGTGCGACAGCTCGTGCCCGATTACACCCTGCAGTTCGAAGCGGTTCAGCTTCTGCAGCAGCCCTCGCGTGACCGCTACCGACGCGTGCTTCGGATCGCGGCCGGTCGCGAACGCGTTCGGCGCGCTGTCCTCGATAATATAGACCTTCGGCATCGGCAACCCCGCACCGATGCACAAGTTCTCTACCGTGTTGTAGAGCTCTGGCTCCTGCTCCTTGGTGATCTCACGCGCTCCTGAGATCCCCAGCGTCACGCTCGACGATGCATAGTAGCTGATGATCGCATACAGCAGGAACGGAATGATCAGCAGGGGTGCGTACGGATACGGCATTCCCAGGATGATGCCCAGCGCGATCGACAGCCCCCCAAGCACCACGATGAACCCGATCAGCAGCAAGAACGTCGTTCGGCGGTTCTCGCCGATCCGGTCGTAGATCAGGACTTGCTGCGGCAGCGCGGATGTAACCGTAGGGTCAGACACCAGCCGCGCACCATTCCGAACGCAAGGGCGTTCGATGCGCAGGAGTCATCATTGCTGGAGGAGCCTAGCTTGACGGCGTTGAGGTCGATGCTGGCGGCGCCGGTGGCGGCGTTGCTGGCGGTTGCCCGGCCGGCGGCGTCGGCGCGAAGCTCACCTGAACATCCGCTCGCGCGCCTTCTTCTGCCTCGAAGAACTCGAACGGCTCGAAGTTGAACATGCCCGCTATAAACACGTTCGGGAACACTTCGATTCGCGTGTTGAAGTCCATCACGTTACGGTTGTAGAACTGCCGCGCAAACGCAATCTTCTCCTCCGCGTCGGACAGCTCCGACTGCAGTTGAAGGAAGTTCTCGTTCGCCTTCAGGTTCGGGTAGTTTTCCGCCACGGCGAACAGGCTGCGCAACGTCTGCGTCAGAGCGTTGTCCGCCTGTGCGGCCGCTGCGGGGCTTCCTGCCCGCTCGAGCTGTGCCCGGGCGCGGGTGACGTTCTCCAGCACTTCGCGCTCGTGAGCCGCATAGCCCTTCACGGTCTCGACAAGGTTCGGGATCAGGCTCGCGCGGCGCTTCAACTGCACATCGATACCCGAATACGCCTCGCGCGTTCGTACACGCGACCGGATCAGGCCGTTGTACACACTGAGCAGCCAGAGACCGAAGAGAAGAACGACGCCGAGCAGTACTGCGAGGACGGTGATTACTACAAGCATATGCTAAGTCCTCCCCCAAAGAAGACTGCCGCATTGTACCACAGCCATTCGTTGACGCGCCGCGTCCGCGCTCGACTACAATGGTGGAGCCAGTTCGCATTTTACAGTAGCGCTTCCCAGCGGCTTCGAAAGGAGTCCTTATGGTCTCGGTGCAGTACAACCCGTTCGTTCCGCAAACGCACGCCAACCCGTACCCGATGTATCGCGACTTGCGCGAACAGGACCCCGTGCACCGCAACGATCTGCTCGATGCCTGGGTGCTTACGCGCTACGAAGACATCGTCGCCGTACTCAAGCACCAGCGCTTCTCCGCCGACCGCCGCAAAGCGCGCAACCGGCTCGTCCAGGCCGCGTTACAATCGCAATCCGAAATGGGGCCGTTCTCGCAGGCGCAGACCATGCTCTCGTCCGATCCGCCGGAACACACGCGACTACGCAACCTCGCCTCGAAAGCGTTCACGTTCAAGGCCGTCGAGGCGCTCCGGCCCCGCATCCAGCAGATCGTCGACGAGTTGCTCGACGCAGTCGAAGCCAAAGGC
>JBKKBW010000430.1:0-1899 GCA_046713635.1 Dehalococcoidia bacterium | reverse complement strand
TGTCCGCGGCGTGCTGGCTGGCGCTAGATCCGCCCTGTCCGCGGGCGAGCTGCATGCGCGCCGGACGAACGATCTCGGTAACTTGCATCAGCTCATCATCGATGCGGATGACCATGCCGTCGTCAATCCCTTGCGTGCCGCTGACGGAGATGATCGACTGCGCGCGCCCGAACGTCGCGTCCACAGCTTGGCCGCTGCTGACAGCGTCGATCACCTGAATCCATTCGTCACCAACGCGGAACTGATAGTCCCTGCGCAGGAAGCGCGCATCCTCAACGGAGACGACGACAGAATCGCTCGTCGTCGGTTCGTCGAGCTGGACGCCGGTACCAGCTTCGCCGGCGCTCCGGACTTCCATCGGCTCGCTGCCCAGACGGATCACGTCGCCTTCCGCGGCGTCGGAGGGCGCGCTCAGGAACAGCTTGGTCGGTTCGCGCCGAATGTCCTTCGCCAGAACAACCCCGGTGCTCGGTATTCCGGTCGCGGTGCCAGTGACGCGCAGACGTTCGTCATCGAGCTGGATGATGTCGTCTTTCTCGAAGCCGCTGTTGTCGCCGACAGTCAACGCGGTGTCTTCGGCAGTAATGTCTTCAGCGATCGATTCAGTCGCGCCGCCCAGCAAGACGATCCGGCCGTCGCGCAAGGTAGGCGTCTCGTTCCGCAGCACCGGCTCGCCGTCGACCAGTATGGGCGTGCCGAACGTGTGCTCAGCGGCTGTTGTTCCATTGGCGCCGCGCTCGACCAGGACCTGGTTCGGCAGTACGCGCAGGCGTTCTTCGCCGATACGGAAATACTGGCCGAGCGTGAACGGCCCGGCGTTAGTCACCACGAGCTCCGTCTCGTCTGCAGCGAACGTTCCGTCCTCGACATCGACCTCGGCGTGATCCGTCGCGATCGCGTCGGTGTGATCGGAGTGTTCCTCTGCCAGGTCCCAGCGGCCCTCAGTAATAAGGATGGCGATCTGCCGGATCTGCTCGTCGTTCAGCGTTCCGCCGTGCGCTTCGCCCCACGTGGGCATTTGCGTCCCGACGCGCCCGCACATGATCGTGTTCGTCACAAGCTCGAAGGCATTCTCCTTGGCGACAAGATCGAGTACGCCGTCATTAATTCCCTGCAGATCATCCCGGTCCAGCGCGACCGCAGCGTCAAACCGCCCACCGTCCACACCGCCTTCGCCCCGGTCGCCGTGGCAGAGGCGGCAGTTCCGCTCGAACAGCTCAGCCCCGAAGTTAGCCGACTTGTCCCTCTGCGCCTCCTCTGCATCTATAGAGCGGAAGGGGTCCCAGATGGTGTATGCGCCGACGACGATCAGCGTAATGAACAGGACGGCCACCATGGCGTTGATCTGCTTGCCGGTGTTCATCCGATTCCCTACGCTCCTTCTGTAGAGCCCGACTTAGATGCGAATCGCTCGGTCGGGGTTGTCCGGTCCGCCGTTGACGCGCGCGCCGGTATTTACAGTGAGGTCTCCATTAGAGGAGACGGTCACGTCCATGGTGTCCATAGAGCGCGGCGCCGGCCCGAAGACGCGCACGCCAGCGTCGGTGTACGTTGAGCCGTGGCAAGGGCACCTGAACCACCCCGGCTTGAGCGCTCCCGTGCTTGGGTCTGGAAAAACAAACGTCGGGACCCAAGGGACTGTGCACCCCAAATGCGGGCAGCGCCACCAGAGAGCAAGCAACCCTGGGCCGCCCTGTTCTGCTGTCAAGTTGACTAGCCAGAACTTGCCTTCGCCGATCTGGGCTTTGTTGCCCGGCGTCGGCACGGCAGAAGCCGGCACGTTCACCGTACCACCGAAGCCTGTGACCTTCGTGGGGTAGATGATGTCGAGCCCGCACGCCGCGGTGCCGGCGATCATCGCGCCGAGGCCCGTCCAAAAGCCCACCTGCAGCATACGCC
>JBKKBW010000429.1:0-4636 GCA_046713635.1 Dehalococcoidia bacterium | reverse complement strand
ACCGGGTCGGGCAAGACCCTGGCGTTCGGCTTACCCCTTATCGAGCGCATGAATGCCAACTCGAAGAGCATCCAGGCGCTCGTTCTGTGTCCGACGCGCGAGTTGGCCCAGCAAGTCGGTGGCGTGCTCCAACAACTGATCGCCAAGACGCAGATCCGCTCGACCGTTGTCTTCGGCGGCCGATCTATCGGGCCGCAGCAAGACGCGCTACGACGCGGGCCGCAAATCGTGATTGGAACGCCGGGGCGCATCCTCGACCACGTCGATCGTGGTTCGATGCGGCTGGATAAGATCACGTTCCTGGTTCTCGACGAAGCGGACGAGATGCTCGATCGCGGCTTCGCACCCGACGTCCAGCGGATACTCGCTCATACGCCGAAGACGCGCCAGACCGCGCTCTTCTCCGCGACCACGCCGGACTGGGTGCACCAGGTCTCCGCGAAGTACCTCAACTCCCCAGAAGTCATCAAGACCAGCACCGAGGAAGGTAGCGAGCCGGACATCGACCACGTTGTGTACGAAGTCTGGGGCGATAAGTTCGCGATGCTCTGCAAGCTGCTCAACGAGCCGACGGAAGGCGCGACACTGGTCTTCGGCCGGACCAAGCGCGGCGTCCGGAATCTCTGCACCAAGCTCGACCGGCTTGGCTTCGAGGTGGACGAACTGCAGGGCAATCTTGGTCAGAACGAGCGCGATCGCGTCCTTAAGCGCTTCCGCGACGGCAAGACACCGATCCTAGTGGCTACGAACGTTGCCGCACGAGGCCTGGACGTGCTCCACATCGAGCGTGTGATCAACTACGAGCTGCCGGAAACACACGAGCTGTTTACCCACCGGATCGGCCGCACCGGCCGCATGGGACGTTCGGGCATGGCGATCACGCTACTCGGCGCAGCGGACATTCCCAAGTGGCACGAGATCGAGCGCGGCCTGGGCAAGAAGCTCCCGCGCATGACACCCGAGGGCAAGCTCATTGAGCTGCCGAAGGAAAAGACCACTGCTAGCCGGCGCAACGGGAACAGTCGCGCCTACAGCTGGTCGCGCCGCCGCTAGGGCGTCACGCCGGCGCGCACCAGAAGCTGCGCCGCCTGCTGGCCCGTGGCATCGTCACCGAACGCTTCGCCGATGATGCGCGCTGCCTCGTCCGGATCCAGCAACAAGATCGCCCCGGGGCAGTAGCTGCATGGCACCGTGGCTTCGCCAAGCGACCGCGTCACCAGACGGTCCGTGCCGATGCGCTTCAGAAACAGGAACATGCCCGCTGACTGCCGAAGGCCCATGTCCGTATCGACAGCGTCCTTGTACGCGCTCCACAGTCCTGGGTACTTGCGCGCACTGACCGGCGATGACAGCGCTTCGACCAGGCCTTCCGCGACCTGCTGCTGCCGCCGGATGCGATCGAAGTCGCTCGATCCTTCGCGGATGCGCCCGTACGCCACGGCTGAGTAGCCGCCCAGATGCTGCCTTCCCTGCTCGAAGTACTGCGGAATGACGTTTACGTCGTCGGAGGAGTAGTCCTCCTGCCCGAAGGCTTGCGTCACGTTCACAGTCACTCCACCGGCTGCGTCGATCAGGTCTTCAGCGCCGTACTGATCGAAAACCACATAGTAGTCGACCCCGATGCCCAGGTTGTGCTCTATCGTCTCGGCCAAAGCCCTCGGCGCGGCGGACGGATCGTCGTCTGACCAGTTGTACACATACGCCGTGTTCACGCGATCACTCGTGAAGGTGCCGTCGCCATACGGCAGCTCCATCATGGCGTCACGCGGGATACTCACGATCCCAGCGCGGTTTCGGTCGGGATCGACCCGCATCAATAAGATCGAATCGGTGCGCGCCGGTCCACCGATCTGCGAAGGCCGTGCATCGAGCCCAATGATCATCACAGTGAACGGGCCATCCGGCAGCCCGAAGATGCGTTCCGCCGTCAAGCCAGGGATGGGCACAGATAGCGACAGCCCGGCCACGTTGAGGGGCTGGAGCAGCGTGACGAACCAGAGGAAGCCATAGACAATGACTGCCACCCACGCCGACACCCACCAGCGATTTCGTTTCGTGCGAGGCGGGGACGGGGGCGGCTGCGGCCTGCCGGGCGGATCATAAGGCGTTGTCGTGCGTAGAACCGGCGGCGCCCCTACATCGCCGAACGGTGAAGACGCAGAAGGTGGATCGGGAAGTTCGGGCGGGGTTTTGCCCATACGACCCAGGGTACGAGCGACCACTATGTGGGGCAAGAGTACTCGTGGATCCACGCGTCACTCTGCACCTTGACAGCGCTGGAAACGCACCGAAGTCCAGCGCACACAACGCCTTCCGCGCGCGCCGCTCCAAGTAGCTCGCCGCCTGCTTTGTCCGGCGGGTCAGAAGTTCTTTGGAGCCCTCCTTGAGGGCCGCCCGGCTGGCTAGCGAGAGATCAGCGATCCGGCGTCTCAGCCAGGCGCTCCCTTCTTCGAGCTGCCGCGGTCGCGTGTTGCCTGCCGTCGCGGCGACATCGACAAAGGCCGCAGCGTGTCCTATCATGCCAAAGCGATGGCTGGGAATTGGGAAGAAGAGCAGCTTCAGAAGAGCCTCTCGCGCCGCGTCAATGCCGGTTGGGGTGCGTACTGGGTAGCGAGCGCGCAGCAGGCACCGCCGCCCTTCCCGCCGATCGCCTTTACCGGTGGCATCCCTGATCCAAAATCGCTACCGACCGAGGACCTGATCGCCGCGTCCGAACGGGTGCTGCGTAACGTAGGGCCGGACGCGCTCCGCTACGGCGGCCATCAGGGCGTGGCGGGCCTGCGCGACTGGCTGGCGCAGCGCTACAACGCGCGGGACGGGACCTCTCTGACCGCCGACAACTTTACCCTCACGAACGGCATCTCCGGCGCGATCATGAACGTCTGCGATACGTTCCTGGACGAGAACGACGTTGGCCTCTCTGAGATACCGACGTTCCCCGGGGGCGCGGGCGTGATCCGTAAGTGCCTCGCGGACTTGGTCGGCGTGCCGCTCGATCAAGACGGGCTGATCCCGGAAGCGCTGGAAGAGACGATCGAACGTCTGGAGCGCGAAGGCAAGCACGTCAAGCTGCTCTACACGATCCCGAACTTCCAGAACCCGACTGGCTCCTGCCTGACGCTCGAGCGGCGGCAGCGGGTGGTCGAGATATGCCAGCGCCACAGCGTCATGATCATGGAGGACGATGCCTACGGCGACATCCGCTTCGAGCAGGACGTGCCGCCGTCGATGTTTGCGATCGCGCAGGGTAAGGGCGTCGTGCACATGGGAACGTTCAGTAAGACGGTCGCGACGGGCCTGCGCGTCGGCTGGACGATCGCCGATCAGCCCGTGACCGACGCGCTGTTGCGCACGCGCTTCGATCTCGGATCGAGCCCGTGGGTGCAGCTAACGATGCTGGAGTTCGCCAAGGATGGTCAGTTCGAACGGCATGTCGAGAAGGCGTGCGCGTTGTACCGGCGTAAGCGTGACGTGATGCTCGCGGCGCTGCAGGAACGCTGCGGCAAATTTGTGAGCTGGAACGAACCGCAGGGCGGCTACTTCCTCTGGATGACGCTCGCCGAGAGCATCGACCCGAAAGTGCTATCGCAGGCCGCGCGCGAAATCGGCGTGCAGTACGTCGGCGGCGCGGGCTTCCATCGCGGCGACGGCGGCACGCAGCAGGTGCGGCTCGCATTCAGCTATACAGACGAAGCAGAAATACCTGAGGGCATCATGCGCCTGGGCCGCGCGCTGGAGGAAGCGGCTCGTAAGTAATTCCACCAAAGGAGTGTCACATGTCCCCCGCAACCAAGCCGCGGACGCTGCCGCGGCCTTTTAACTACCACTGGGGCGGCGGCCAGATCGTCGAAGAGGCGTCGTTCAACGCGGAGCACCACGAGCCCGCGATCCAGTTGCTGGAGTACGAAGGCGATCTCGACGGCACGTGGTCGATACGCTTCTGCTTCTACAATCCGCGCGGCATGTTCCAACGCTCGCCACTGGTCGTCGGCGCTGACGAGATCAAAGGCCTGCGCACCGCGCTGAAGAAGACGCCGAAGCTCCGGCGGCTGCTCAAGAAGCTCGTCGAATGATCCAGGACCGCCCGAACTGGGTGAACCGTCCGGTTGTCGTCGCGAGCATTGCGTTCCTGATCGGCGCGATCGTCGCCGGCGTGGTCGTCGCACTCGTGCTGACGCGCGACGACGGCGGCGACAATGGCACAGCGGTCGATGGGAACGAAACGCCCGTCACGCCGGGCGCCACCGACCAGGCGACGCCAGGGACACCCAGCGGTACGCCCGTGCCGCTCAACCCACGCGATCCGGACGACGCGCTAGCGAACTACGTACAGCAGGAGCTGGATGCGACGTATATCGGGCCGTGTCCGCAGAACAGCGCGGGAGGAGTGCCGCAAGGGCTGTGCTCGGTAGAGCTATACCGCAGCGACGCCCTGGTCGCGTTTTTCGTTGGACCGCCATTCAGCGAAGGCATCGGCGAGGCGGTGCTGACGCCCGAAGAGAACGGTGTTTGGACGCTCTCGTTCGTGCCCATTACCAACCAGCCGCCGGTCCTTGGCGGGCAGGCGGTCGCCATCGGTGCGGGCGACTGCCTCAACTTCCGCTCGGCGCCCGGCACGGGGTCGCAGCCACTCACC
>JBKKBW010000428.1:0-1925 GCA_046713635.1 Dehalococcoidia bacterium | reverse complement strand
CCACCGCACTCGTTTCGGCTCGGAGGCGGCAGCGCGGGCCGCCGCGGTCCTGCTCCTTACCCAGAAGGGCACGCCGTTCTTGTACGCCGGCGAGGAATTGGGACTAGAGGACGCCGTCGTCCCGGAGGACCGCGTCGTCGACCCCGGCGGCCGGGACGGCTGTCGAGCGCCTATTCCCTGGACGGACGCTACAGGTCATGGATGGCCAGCCAGGCCCTGGCTGCCGTTGCCGCCGGAGCCGGACGTTCGCAACGTCGAGACGCTGGAGCAGGACAGTGGGTCAATCCTGCACTTGTACCGCCGTCTGCTGGCGGCGCGCCGGCAATCGCCGGCCCTACGACTAGGAGAATGGGACGAGCTTACATCACCAGACGGCGCACTCGCTTATAAGCGGGTCGCGGGCGACGACCAGCGCGCTATGGTGGTTAACTTCACGGCACAAGAGCTAGAGGTACCGATCGAGGGTTTGTGGCATGTCGAGATCTCATCAGACGGTGAGGGCGACGGCGAACCGTACAGCGGAACGATCGGACCAGCCGCCGGTTTGGTACTGCGACCCTCGTAGACACCGACGGCTGGACAGCGTTAGGGACTTGGAACCGCAGCTAGCTCAACCTCCCAAGCTCTGAGGCCGTCATAGCTGAATCCGAGGAAGAACGAAACCAACATGTTCTCGGATCGATTTCGCTCAAAGGTCGCTCCTCTCCCGCGGATGGGAACAAAGAATGCCTTCTGGCCGGTGCTCAACTCGATATGGCCCGCTTCTGGCCCCTTGATCTCGGCAATGCGCCCATTGAGCCGGAACAACGAACTCGTGTCGGGAAAGAATCCCCGTGCTCGGTCGAAGTCGCCGAGCCGGGCCGAGTTAATCAGCCGTCGAAGACCATGTTCATTTCCTAACCATTCGAAGCTCGCAGTCCGGTTGGTCGCTCCACGGGCGAGTTCGCGGCATTTGCCAAGTCGTTGGTCAGCCAAGGGGACGGCCAGGGGATCACCATCGATGGCTTCCAGCGTCTTGAGGCAGAAAAGATAGTAGTGTGGGTCGGGATTGTTGCTGGTGCTGCGTTCTGCCCAGTATGTTAGCCGCTCTACCGCCAAGTCCGTAGTTACCTCCGACGAACGCTTCGCCGCAAAGAACCATAGCCGAACATTGCGGTCGTCGCCTGGTTCTTCTTCGAGGTTCTGTTCCATTAGCTCTCGAATTCGATCGCACTCGCGATCGTCGAGGTCGGCCCATTCGCGGCGCTTTCGACCCAAGTAGGCGTAGACTATGCTCCTCCGCACTGGAGGTCGATACAGATCGCTTCGGCCTAGCAAGTTCGTCCACCGCTCTATCGCGCGGCTGTAATCGCCATAGAGATCGTCCAGTTTCGGGTCAATGGCGGCCACATACGTACTGGGTGTGGCGCCTTCCCGCACCCGCCGCACTTGGTAAAGGAGCTCCTCGGCCTCGTCGAGCCGTTCACGATAGGCCCGGCCAAGCTGTGTTGCTAGGAACTCAGCTACGTTTGCGGAGGCATGTTGTGAGGCTCCGAATCTGACGTATCGAATGAGCAGTTCAATGGCGGAAACATAAGGATGCTCATCGCGGCGGTCGAGTTCTCGAGCTGCTGCGAAGGCCGCCAGGGCTTGATCGATGAGGTCTTTTATCTCATCTTGTTCCTCGGCTGTTAGCGCGCGAAGCTTTGCTTGATCCATTAAGGCATACGTCCTCGCGCGCAAGACAGTACCGTGAACGTGATGAATTACGTTATCTTGCGCGTCGATGCTGAGTGCTTGACGCAGGCACTCGTCCGCCTCCTCATATCGCCCAAGCTTCCCGAGGAACCTGCCGCGGTGGGCCCAATAGTTGGCTTCCTCGGGGAAGGCGTTGGTTAGCGCTTGAAAGACTTCGCTCCGAGCGGCGTCGTTCATTAGTTCATGGA
>JBKKBW010000427.1:0-4163 GCA_046713635.1 Dehalococcoidia bacterium | reverse complement strand
GTGCCCCAACTGTACTCTGTTGCCACAGCTGACGAGATTAGGATGCCGACAATGACCGTGCCCCACGATTGTCCTGTGTCCAGCAGCGCTGGCAACGCGTATGGCAGCACGAACGAACGGAGCGCGTCAGCGCGGTATTCCACGTCGTCAGCACGCCAGCTCACGTAGCCTAGTAACCAGATTTGCACAGCAGCGCCGCCGATCAGCACCGCAATCAGGATGTAGATGAGCCAGCGCTTACGCACTTTCAGCAGTTCCGCCAACAGGAGCCCTGCGTTAATCCGCATCTTCGCCCGTCACTTCCAGGAAGAAGTCCTCTAGTGAGCTGTCGCGCGATCGCAGCTCTGAAAGGTATATCTGGTTGTCTGCGAGCGCTTTGCTGAGCTCCGCAGCCCGCTGCTGCGGCGCCTCGACAATGAGGCGGCCGTCGCTCGTCGTCACATCGCGCACCCAATCGATCGCCCGTAGTACCTCGACGGCGCGCAAAGTATCCGTTACCTGCATTTCGAGCGCCTCGCTCTGCCTCGTCAGGTCAACCACCGAGCCCTGTGTGATCAGCCGCCCGTTCTTCACAATGCCCACGTCGTCACACATCAGCTCAACTTCGCCCAGCAGGTGGCTGGATACAAAGACGGTCTTGCCCGCGCCGGCTAGCTGACGAATCAGCTCACGGAACTCGCGGATGCCAGCCGGGTCCAGACCGTTGGTCGGCTCGTCCAGGACAAGCAGCTCCGGATCGTGCAACAACGCCGCCGCCAGGCCAAGCCGCTGCTTCATGCCTTGCGAGTACGTGTTCACCTTGTCGTTTTTGCGATCAGCCAGACCAACGAGCTCTAGCACTTCGTCGATGCGGCTGGGTCCTACGTTGTTATTGATCGCCGACCAGACGCGCAGGTTGTCGGCTGCTGAGAGGAGAGGATAGTACGCCTGTCCTTCGAGGATCGCGCCGGTGCGATAGAGCGCTTCTGAGAGATGCGTCCGCGTGTCCATGCCGAACATCTCGACATGACCAGCCGTCGGCGCGATCAGGCCCAGCACCATCGCAATCGTTGTCGACTTGCCGGCGCCGTTCGGCCCAAGGAAGCCGTAGACTTGCCCGCGATGCACCTCCAGCGCCAGGTCCTTCACCGCCACGAAGCGACCGTAGCTCTTCGCGAGCCCCACGGTGCGCAGAACCACCTCAGGCGGCGCTGCGGACGTCATGCTTTGGTGCCCGCACCCCATGCGGGGACGGGAGTCTCTGCCACAGCTAGGGACTCGTTGAAGAACTCGACAATCCGGCGCTCATACGCGTCACCCGCGAACTGCCAGCCGCGCGCATGGTCCGCGTCCGGGATCAGCCAGTAGCGCCTCGGCTCACCTGCGGCTTCGAAGAGGCGGATAGAGTCTTCTACGCCGACGACCGCATCATTATCGTCGCCAATGATGAATAGCGGCCGTGGCGCGAGGTCCGCGACGCAGTAAATCGGTTCGACTCCACTGAGCGACTCGCCGACCCGGCATTCGATCGCCAAGCGCGCCAGATTGCCGAAGGGAAAGGATGGCAGCTTGAAGTAGTGTCGCAGCGATCGCGACATGATCGTATCGTGCGCGGCAAATGGACACTCCACAGCGATCGCGCGGACACGCTCATCCTGCGCGCCCACCAGGATCGAGATCACCCCGCCCATCGACATGCCAAGCAGGCCGACGCGCGATGCGTCGACCTCCGGCCTGGCCATGATCGTATCGATCGCCACCGATAGATCGGCGCGTTCCTTCACGCCCATCGTAATGGCGTCTCCGTCGCTCCGGCCGCGATTCCGATAGTCGAACATCAGGACCGCGAAGCCCGCGCGATGAAGAAACTGCGCGTGCGGCAGCAGCTCGCAGCGGCTTCGCGCCCACCCATGCGAAAGCACAATGCCAGGCGCGGATGTCGAAACGCCACGAGCCGGAATGAACCAGCCCGACAGGCGTGTTCCGTCCCTGCTGGCGAACTCGATGTCCTGCACAGGTAGCGGCATGTTGTTCAGGTCGTTGTCTTCGACGCGCGGGCTCGGGTGCATCACTCGTTCGGAGACAAACCATGCCAGCGCCAGCGGAACGCCGGACAGGGCGGCAAGGGCAACAATTGATCGACGTAGCATATTGGGTAACGCTTGGTTGTAGCCTATGCTACTCTGAACCGATGTCTCGCAACAAGGAAGTTGCCTCCCTCCACGGCGAGGCGTCGCCCCCTGACATACGCAACACGCTTGCCATAGCAGTAGCGATACTACTTGCGTTGCCCTCGCCAATCCTACGGGTGCTAGACCTCACGGGCGTCTACCACCTGGACTGGCCGCACTTGTTGCAATCGGCGATATTCGGCATAGGCATTCTGGCGGCGGCCACCCTCCTGGTCTGGACCTCCGAAGTCGCGGAACAGCTCATCTCGGCCACGCTCGCGCTCGCGTTGCTGGCGATCATCGCCGTCCTCCCAGAGTACGCCGTCGACTTGTACTTCGCCTGGACCGCGCCTACCAACCCAGAGAATGCTCATCTGGCGATCGCTAACATGACGGGCGCGAACCGGCTGCTTGTCGGTCTTGCGTGGCCGGTTGTCTTCTACCTGTTCTGGTATTCGCAGCGCAGGGTAGGTGTCCGAAATGCGGAGCTCATGCTCGGCAAGCAGAACTCGGTCGGGCTGATATTTCTGGGCGCCGCAACGCTCTACAGCTTCACGATCGCCGCGCGCGGGCACCTGTCGCTCCTCGACACCGGCATTCTCGTCTCACTCTTCGCGGTCTATTTGATTATCTCATCGCGCGCACCACCGGCCGAAGAGGTACCGATCGTCGGTCCGGCCCAGGCCATAGCGTCCCTTCCCATACGGTCGCGGTGGGCCGCTATTATAGCGCTCTTCGTCTTCGCCGCCGGCACTGTGTTCGCGGCGGCGGAGCCGTTCGCGCACGGCTTGACCGAAACAGGTAAGAGCTACGGCATAAGCGAGTTCCTGCTCGTCCAGTGGGTCGCGCCGCTCGCATCGGAGGCGCCGGAATTCATCCTCGCTGCCCTTCTGGCGCTGCGAGCCCGGGCGCAGGCCGGCCTCACGATCTTGCTGTCCTCGAAGGTCAATCAGTGGACGTTGCTCGTCGGCACGCTACCGCTCGTCTATGCCATCTCTGACGGGTCCTTCTCACCGCTGCGGTTCGATGACCGCCAGGTCGAGGAGGTGTTCCTCACGGCCGCTCAGTCGTTATTCGCGGTGGCCATCCTGGTGAGTCTGAGCCTCAGCTTCCGTGAGGCCACGCTGATGCTGGCGCTTTTCGCGGGCCAGCTGTTCTTTCCCCAGTCGGAGGTGCGCTGGGGCTTTAGCATCGTCTACTTGCTGCTCGCCGCGCGCTGGTTCATCTTCGAGCGCCGCTTCATCCCAACGCTCTTCCGTTACGCCCGCGAGGAAGTCTCATCTCCGGGCCAGCAGCAGGGAGCGGGGCCTGCGGGCACGCACCCAACCTAGTTAGGCTGCCCGTCGTGGAGCGGCGCTTTGTGCCGGTCCTGTTCAAGACGGCGCGAGATGAGGCGTCACAGCCACCGCCCCTACCTCACACCGCCCTAGGCGACTAGGGCTAGGCTGCCGCCTCTAGCACGTCGTGGTTGTCGTGGTCACCCCGGCCGATCTCCTCGCTGATGCGCTTGATCACGCCCCCCTCCCAGATATCGCAAAATGCGGCGACGACCTCTGGATCCAGGTGCGCGCCGGCCAGCCTGCGTAGCTCAGCTATCGCCTTCTCAGCAGGCCAAGCTTCCTTATACGGCCGCTGGCTAATAAGCGCATCGTATACGTCGGCAACGGCAACGATTCGAGCCACGTACGGTATGTCTTCACCGGCCAGCCCATCCGGGTAGCCGCTCCCATCCCAGCGCTCGTGGTGCCAGCGAGCTACCTCGCGGGCCATCTCGAAATCAGAGTTCTCCAGCAGGAGCTCCTCTCCCCACTTGGTATGTGCCTGCATGATCAACCACTCTTCCCGATCGAGCGGGCCGTCCTTCTTCAGTACCGAGTCTGGGACGTTCGCCTTACCCACGTCGTGCACCATCGAGGCGTACGCGATTTCATCTGCCCTGGCTCTTATACCCATCTCCGCGCCCACGAGCCCCTAAGACAGGTCGTATGCCGGCATCGGCTGGGAAAAAAAGTC
>JBKKBW010000426.1:0-1959 GCA_046713635.1 Dehalococcoidia bacterium | reverse complement strand
CAAGTTGCTCTCGTAACTCCATCGCGCGGCGATACGCGCGGCCAGCGCGCTCTCGGTCCTCGATCGGCTGGCTCGCTGTCTGACGCCAGCTCTCGATGTACACGGGTGACAGATAGCGCAGCTCGGAACGCTTGCACTCCTCGTCGAACGCGAGGCGCGCCGGGCCGTGCTTGCTGTTTACGATCATCGTCACGCAGTTCCAGACGCCCGCCTCAACCGTGGCGCGGACGACAGCCGCGATCTTCGATTCGTCTGTGTGCTCTGTCCAGTAGGTGAAGCGCTCCGTCATGTTCGTCGCCTGCATCGGCGGCGCGCCATCCGCAACGAGCGCGACCAGATAGCCGTTCAGATGCTCGATCGATGACTGGCGTGAGTCGAGCACGTGCTGGAGGCCGACGGCGGTCGGCGTATGACCGACGACGCGCATGCCGTGCTGGCGCGCGGCGGCGATGATGGCATCGTACGCGTCGAGCGAAAGCATGTTATACACCTTGAGGAAGTCGTAGCCCTGCTGCTTCTGCGCAGCGACCGAGCGCTCCGCCGCCTCCACTGTCTCGATCACTTCGCTGCCCGGCCAGAGCGGTGGATTGCCGTCCATCAGGGGCCCGCAGGTGTAGATGGCCGGGCCGAGCATGTCCGCGCCTGAGTTGATTGCGTCGCGGACGTGGAGCATACGGGGGCCGCCCCACATGTTGCGCACTGTCGTCACGCCGTTGGCGATGAAAAGCGGTGCGAAGCTGACCTCCCGGTCCGAAGGCCTGGTAGAAGCCGCGCCCGACCCGAACGAATCGGAGGACAGCGCGTTGTAGTGGACGTGCATGTCGCATAGGCCGGGCATCAGGTAGCGTCCGCGCCTGTCGATGCGCGTCGCGCCGTCCGGCACGGCGATCTCGCTACTCGGCCCGATCGCGGCGATGCGATCGCCCTCGATCAGCACCGTCTGCCGTTCGAGCACGCGCTCCGAGTCCATCGGGACGACGTTGACGTCGACGAACGCTGTAGTGATCATGGCGCCGAAGTATAGCTATCCCCGGATCCCTTTCCGCCGTCCATGACATCGCGCGGCGCGACTCACTACGATACTCGTATCTAGAATCTTGATTCTTCTGCAAAAAACACCTTTGCGCCGCACCTCCTTGAATCTGGCGTCTTGATTGTTCCGCAAGGCAGCTTGCCCCGCTTTCGAATAGGGACTCGACGCCTAATCCTGATAGCAGCCATGCGCCGATGCTAGGCGTAGTCGCGAATATCTCCAAGCGTCTTATGACACTCTCGCGAACTTCCCTTAAATCGCCAGCTGTGCCAATCAGTCTCAATCTGTGTCAATCTGTGTCTAGTGCCAAAGCTTCTGATCGCCACACAGAACGCCGGTAAGATCGCCGAGTTCCGAGAGCTGCTCGACGGCTGCGGCTGGGAGCTGGTCACGCCCGTCGATATCGGCCTGCAGCTGAGTGTCCCGGAGGACGGCTCGACCTTCGAGGAGAACGCCCGCCAGAAAGCGCTACAATATGCTGGAGCGAGCAGATTGGTCTCGCTGGCCGATGACTCCGGCCTGGAGGTCGATGCGCTGGACGGCCGCCCTGGCATCCACTCCGCTCGATACGCCGGACCCGATAAGACCGATGAGGAGCGCGTGCAGAAGCTACTGGAAGAGCTACGAGACGTACCGGACGAACGCCGAACCGCTCGATTCCGCGCCGTCATCGCTATTGCCGACATCAGCGGGCGCGTCGAGACTGCGGACGGGACAGTCGAAGGAGTGATCGCGCGCGCGCCACGTGGAGCGAACGGCTTTGGGTACGACCCGGTCTTCCTCCTGCCCGACCGTGGCCTGACGACCGCCGAGCTGCCACCAGCCGACAAACACGCGATCAGCCATCGAGGGATCGCGGCACGCAAGGCGCTTCTCATCTTGCGGCGCTGGTTGCAGAACGTGAACGAAGCTGAGGGTTTCAACCC
>JBKKBW010000425.1:0-2144 GCA_046713635.1 Dehalococcoidia bacterium | reverse complement strand
ACGGTGTGCTGCTGCACCCGCTCGGGTCGCACAGCTACACGCGCAACGTCGTGCTTCCCGCGATCGCCAAGGGTGCAGCGAAAGCGGGTCGCTCGTCGAAGACCGTCGACGTCGTAGCGTCTCCGTTCATCATTACCGGCAAGGACAAGGCTGCTGTCGAAGCCGCGCTCGGTCCGGTCAGGCAGCAGATCTCGTTCTACTCATCGACGCGCACGTATCACACCGTGCTCGACTACCACGGCTGGTCCGACATCGGGCCGGAGCTGCACGCGCTCTCGATCGAGGGGAAGTGGGCCGAGATGGCTACTCGTATCTCGGACGAGATGCTGCACGAGATCGCGACCATAGGCACGTTCGACGAGATCGTCCCGAAGCTCAAGGAGCGCTGGGGCGGTGTCTGCGACACGCTCTTCATGGCCGTCGGCCCGCACATCTGGTCCGACGAAGCGAAGCTGAAGGAGCTGCTGGCCGCGCTGCGGCAGTAGGATCTAACCGGCTAGGGAGTCACCATTCGAAGCCCTGTTGCCGCAATGCCTCTGGATTCGACATCCAAAGTAGGACCAGAATGAGCGCGCTTGTCAGCCCAACTGCTCCGCCTATGGCCAAGCAAAGGGCTAGGTTACTGTAAGGAGCCCGATTCCCAGGCCGATAAGTGGCGTCACGAGTAGATTAAGGCCGACTATGATTCGGATTCGTTGGAATGCTCCAGTGTGAGGGGAAGGCGCTCGATCGAAGGAGCCTTGATTCTGAGAGCGTAGGCCGATCGCTGCAGTCAGTGGCGGAACAGCTAGCGCCATGACGACCCAGCCGGCGGGAGACAAGTCGCGGAAGAGACCGAAGAAAATTACAACGTATACGCCTGCGGCATACCAGGCTGTGATGTCCCTTGCAGCTGGCGACCGAAGAAACTCAAAGGGCCCGCTGCCACCAAGCACATCTAGCGTGCGCCGGACCACATAGAAAAATGCGACGCCTACCAGCGGAGCGGCTATACCAGCCAGCAATTCACGCCCTTCTATTGCAAGCGCCATCACTACCCTACAGCTTCTCCTCCCGCACCTCGGCCACGGTCATGATACGGCCCGTGTACTCCGGCAGGCGCGTCGCTAGCCAGACCGCAGCGTCGGCGACGACCTCAGGCTGCTCCCAGCCCGAGTAGTCGCCTTCGGGATCGACGGCGAGCGCGCCTTCCGTGACGACGGCCGACTCGATGCGCAGGCAGTTCACTGACACGCCCTCGGGTTGCAGTTCTAGTGCGAGGATCTCGGTTAGCTTCTCGACCGCCGCCTTCGACACTGCATAGCCCGTGATGCCGAGTTGAGCGCTGATCTCCGGCATCGTTACCGCGCCGGACGACAGATTGAGGATTGAGCCGCTGCCGCGCTCGATCATGTGCGGAAGAGCGGCCCGGATGCAGTTTACGCTGCCACCCAGGTTGACGTTCAGCATCAGGTCCCAGCGTTCTGGTGTCGTTTCCAGAAATGGAGCGCGCACGTTGACCGCCGCGTTGTTCACCAGCAGGTCGATGCGTCCGAACTCGACGATCGTCTTGTCCATGAGCGCGCGCACGTCGTCAGCGCTCCGGATGTCGCACGCAACAGCGAGCGCGCGCCGTCCGAGGGTTTCGACCTGGCGCGAGGTCTCCTCGATGGTCCCTGGCAGCTTCGCGGGCGCACTGTCCGTCGTGCGCGCGGCGCAGACAACGTCGGCCCCTTCGCTCGCTAATGCGAGCGCTATGTGTCGTCCGATGCCCCGCGATGCGCCGGTCACGATTGCGACTTTGCCGGCAGGCGCGCTCACGATGGCGGCGAGAAGCGCTCGTCGATCACTTTGACAGCCCGTTGCGCGGATGAAGCCGCTGCCGCGCCGCCGGCGTAGCCCACGCTTTGCACGCCGTCGCCGACGAGGAAGACGTTCGGTATCGGTGTCTCGACGGACGCTCCCTTACCTGGCCAGGCGCGCAGGCCGGGGTACTCGCTCTGCAGCGTGATCACGCGCATCTCGGCGTCCTCGCGCCAGCCGGGACACATGTCATCGAGATCGAGCCTGATCTCTTCGATCTGCGCCTCCCAGTCGACCGGCACCGACGGGTCGGTCGCGGTCAACGGGTAGATCTCGGTCAGGTGCTTGCCGTTGCCCGCCCA
>JBKKBW010000424.1:0-1785 GCA_046713635.1 Dehalococcoidia bacterium | reverse complement strand
GCGATGGAGCGCGCCCCCGCGGTGGAAGTGGCAGAACAGCAGCGAGCCGTGCAGCCAGGGAAGGGCATCGCCGCTGTAGAACTCCATGCCTGACGGACCGATGGTCTGGTTATAGAAGAGCAATGGGGGTTCGATCGCCTCGAGAGGGACGGCGAGCGATGAGCCTGGCCAGCCGTAGTTCGCGCCCGGCTTCAACTCTACGATGGCGTCCTGGCCGATGTAGCCATTCTCGGTCGCGAAGATGCGGCCGGTCCGCGGATCGATCGCTAGGTCGAAGGGATTGCGAAGCCCGTAGGCGTACCGGCGTGGATCAGCGTCTGTATCGTCGACGAACGGATTGTCCGCAGGCACGCTGCCGTCGGGATTGATACGCAGTACCCCGCCGTACGGGCCATCGATGTCTTGCGCCGCGGTCTCCATCTGATGATCGCCCACGGTCACAAACAACGTTCCATCCGGCGCAAAGCGCAGGCTCCCCGCGATGTGGCAGCATGGCTCTGCTGGGGGACTTAGGCTGAAGATCTCCGTCAGGTCCTGGCCGCGCCCGTCTTCGACCCGCAGTCGCGCCAGCACTGTCCGCCACGCCGGTTCGTCCGTGCTGTAGTAGACGTACACATCACCGTCAGGCCCGACGGTCATGCCGACCAGGCCCAGCTCCGTGAAGCCTTCCGGTCCCGCTGGCGTGTACGCAGGCACCTCGAAGAACGGCTCGCGCTGGAGCACGTCGTTCTCGACGACCCGGATCGCGCCTGACTGCTGCGCGACGAGCATGCGGCCGTCCGCCATGAATGCAACTGCCGTGGGCTGCGAGATGCCGGTAACGTAGGTCTCTATGCGGTAGCCGGGCGGCAGACCTTCGAAGTGGGCCGGTGGATCGACTTCCCCATTGTTTTCACGCGGATCGTAGCCCCAACGAACGGGCACCTCTGCCGACGATCCTGTATTCGAACTCGTCGCGAGCGGCGTTGGTGCGAAGTCTTCTGGGGAAGGAGTGGCTGGCGCGCCGCGCGATGTCGTCGCGCAGCCAAGGAGCACCGTCGCCGCAATAGCGACGGTGGCAATGCTCGGCCAACGGGCGCCTCCAGCGCTACCCACCCCGCTACGACTTCCTTTCGTGCTAGCCGCGCTGCCAAAATCGCCAGCGCGACCGCGGTTGCTGTGGCTGTTCCTCAACAGCCGCTGTTGGTAGCTGTTCCAGACGTCCACGCAACGTCAGCAAGTGGCGCGCCAACTGCGCCGCTTCGTCTGGATCGTCCGCTGCGTCCGGAAACAAACGCCGCAACGTCTCGCGGAATACCGGCACCATCGATTGCCTGCCGCCTGCCGCAAGCAGCGGCGTCGACTTCAATTCGTTGATAGCGCCTGCGATCGCTGAGCCCAGGCGCTCGCGCTGCTGATCGCTCAACTCGATCGCGACGACCGCCTTGTCGAGCTGCGCTTCCAACTCCGGCCCCAGCGACGCTAGCCCCTCCGAAGGTAGGCCGCCAGTCTCTCTCGGTAGCTCAGAACCCGGCCGCGACAGGTGATACTGCAGCGCCAAGTACGCCAGTCTCGCGTCGAGATTTGAGAGCTGGAGCGTTGTCATCGCGAAACGGTGCTAGCGTAGCAGCGGGTCCGGTTATGGTGAAGCAGTTACGTGAAGTAGGGCGCGTTATCTCTCAACAGCCCGTTTCGGCTTACGTGACTATGCTGGTGCAGCGCCAAGTGTGGACAATCGTGCGCAGGCTGGTGAGAACAACGCGCAGTCGGACGACACAGCAGGGCGCGGCCCCCGATTGGGGGGGG
>JBKKBW010000423.1:0-1919 GCA_046713635.1 Dehalococcoidia bacterium | reverse complement strand
GTTGCTGGTGTAAGGACGAGACCTACCGAGCCGCGGCTCCGGTCGCCTCGGGCGCGCTGTGCGTCTGCCGCATGTGTGCGGCCGCTTCGCGCCCCGTCTTGAACTCCTGCCCGCACTCTCCGCAGTGAACAGGCTTCTCGACGCGCTCGGACGGTTCCTCGCCCTTCGCCGTGCGCGCGGGCCCCTTCGGCTTGGTGACGCGCCGCCCTGCCTTCGGAGCCCTCTTGACCTTCCTGGCGGATGGAATAGCGTTTGTCGCGGCGTTCGGCTTTTTGGAGGTCTTAAGCTTCTCCGCCCCTTCGACCGTCCACCACGTCCAGCCGTTGCAGGCGACACCACCCATCACGGCGCTGCCCGCCGCCGACGGGCTTGGGTACTCCTTCCGCCCGACCCGGAAGGCGAGCTTGCCACCCTCCCCTTTGACGACCTCGCAGCGGTAGTCCCGCCTCTTGTACCGCTTTATCAGCACTGTCCCCGGCTTTAGGTTCCTGTTCTCGATCACGGTGCACCTCCTGAGAATTGGTGCGCACATGCATCGCTCTCTTCGAAAGGGAAGTCAAGGTGCCGTAACCCTCACGTCCGCGTCTGGCTCCTTGACTCGTGCGGCGTTCAGAGCGATTCATGTCGAGACAAAACAAGGACGAAGGATGAAGAAGCCGAAGCCCCCTACCCTACAGACGCTGGTGGATCTCTACCTCGTTCGATGCCGCGTCGAAGGTAAATCGCCCAATACGACGCACGCGTACGAAGAGACGCTCGGGCGCTTCATGCGCGTCGCAAAGGATGCCCGGTTCCCGACCGACGCGAGCCGGATCACGCCAGTCCATCTCTACGCCTACCTTGAGAGCTTCACGCATCTCGCGTTGGAGTCGCGTCACCGCTACTTCCGAGAGGCGCGCTGCTTCTTCAACTGGTTGGTCGAGGCGGAATACCTGAAAGAGACGCCCTTCCGGTCGCTGCGCAACGTCCGCCTTCCGCAGAAGATCGTTCGCCCCTACGCACCGGACGACGTGGCGCAGCTCCTCGCCTGCTGCGACGAGGCGACGGGGATCGGAGCGCGCGATCGAGCGATCCTCCTAACGCTGCTCGACACGGGGATCCGCTGCTCGGAGCTCGTCCAACTGACACTGGAAGATATCAACTTGGAGGAAGGGCGGCTGCGCATCCTCCACGGCAAGGGCAACAAACAGCGCATCGCGCCCTTCGCCGGTCGTTGTCGCCAGTCGATTGAGACCTACCTTGAGTTCCGCGGGCCAAAGCCTGGACCACTCTTTTGTGCATCGAGCGGGGCGCGCTATCTCCGGCCGCGCGTACCGCTGCGATCGAACGGCCTAAAGCAGATGTTGCGCCGGCGCGGCCGAGAGGCGGGAATCGCGAAGGTCCACGCGCACCGATTTCGGCACACCTTCGCGACCTGGGCGATCGAGCAGGACGCCCGCGAGCTTGATGTCCAGTTCTTGCTCGGCCACGCGTCGCCCGATATGGTCCGACGCTACGCCTCCTGCTACAACGTCGAGCAGGCCGCCCGCAGACATGCAGGGTTCTCCCCTGCTGAACGGCTCGCAACTGACGCGCCCTCCACATAGTCCAGCGCCCCAAAATCACCGCGCTTTCACCGAAGTTTCACCGAAGCTTTCGAATCTAGTACGCTTTCAGGCGGGCAACCACGCTGGTTCCCAAGCAAAGGGTCGCGAGTTCGAGTCTCGTCTCCCGCTCCAGATACGATTCCCATCTCGTCTGAGCATCGCCTGGGGCGGCGGCGTCGCGCCACACGCCTTGCTGGCTCAACTCGCCAGTGAAGGTGTGCTCCGGATTTACTGACCGAGCACGCGCTCGGCGCGGTCCAGCTGCCGGGGGACATCCTCGGGGCGGTGGCGGATCGCCCAGTCCGTGCGACGGAGCGCCATGTGCGCGACGTA
>JBKKBW010000422.1:0-4972 GCA_046713635.1 Dehalococcoidia bacterium | reverse complement strand
TCCTGATACTCAACGTAAGATAAGCGCATATACGCTTGATCCTATGTTAGGGTCTAATCGAGAAACCTTAGCGAACCGCGCCAGACCCTGAGGAGGAATCTACATGAGGAGACTACTGGTCGTTGTCATTAGTGGTGCGCTGCTCGTGTCCGCAGCGATGCTATTCAATCGAGCGGCGTCGGCCCAGGGGCCGCTGGTCGGGGCAACGAATGCGAACGTGGACCCGGGCGGGAACGGCAGCGCAGAGCTCTATTCGCAGGACTTCTCAGCGCCCGGATTGGGCGCGTGGACGATCAACGTGGTCTACGATCCGGACGTAATCACGATAACGGGCTGCGGTCCCGTGGACGGAAGCGCAGTCTGCAATCCGGAGTACCGGGACGACACGATCCGGAGCGCAGGCGCCGACGCCTTTGGCCTGGAAGGCGACGCGACGCTCGCCGACATCCACTTCACCTGCTCCGAAGCAGGCGGCACGTCTCCGCTGGATGTCCAGCCGCAGGACGTGTCGGACGCAACGGTCGGCGGGCCGGTGTTGCTTGATGTCGAGGTGTCGGATGGCATGGTGAGCTGCGACGGGAGCGCAGAACCGACGCGCGCAGTAACCCCGGTGAATGGAGTGGGAGGAACATCGACGCCGGTGCCAGCCGCCCCTGACGCAGGCACGGGTCCGGGAACGCCGGAAGCGCCGTGGCAGGTGTTCGCGACACTCGCGCTGCTTGCGTCGCTCGGCCTCGTCTTCGTTGCAGGCGTACGAGTGTTTTCGCAGCGCGCGAGCTAGCGCCAGACCAACGATCTCGTACGGCCGCTGCATTGCTCGCCCTGATGCAGCGGCCGTCGTGCGTCTGCGGCAAACGTCGTCGTCGCCATGTCATTCCGAGCCGCTAGTCCGCCGATAGGCGGACGCGTGTCGAGGAATCTCGTAGCTGCAGGTACATCTCCGTTCGGCGTCAGCTAGCACTATCCTCTCCCCTCTGCCGCATCCCGCCTCGCGCGCCGCGACCGCGTCATGCCGAGCCGCGAGTCCGCCGACAGGCGGACGCGTGTCGAGAGCCTGTCCTTGAGCGAAGCGAAGGAAATCTCGTTGCGTCACCCATCGCGGCTTACCCCAACTAGTACGGCCCCACGGTCGGTGCAGTAGGGCGTAGTCCCTCCGCTGGTCTCTCGCACCCTAGCCGCTGACAGCTGAAAGCCTTCGCAGGGTGACATCTTTCGCTTGGAGCTATTCCGCCTCTGTGGCACTATCTCGCATACGGATGAGGAGGCCAGAATGACTGAAATCCGCCGCAGACCGCTGTGCCATCCATACAGGCGCTCAGAAAAGGCCAAGAAAAGCGCCTGAAATTGAATCTGGCTAGATAGAAAAAAATAAAAAAATGCGCATTCAATTCGAATTGTTTTAGGTGTGCAGGGACCGGACTCGACGTTCGATTCGTCCGCGCCAATGGTCGCAGAGATCCAACGTCGCCAAATCGGCAGGCGATGCCGAAGCTACACCGGCAGCTGATCGACCAGGCCGGCGCTGTACTGCAGGATCAGCGACGCGTCGATCGCGTCGGTGCTGCCGTCCTGGTTTGCATCGGCCAGCGCATCGCAGGGGAGGGAGTCTGCCAATCCTGCATCGAGCTGGAGGACCAGGGATGCGTCGATGGCATCCACGCTGCCGTCACAGTTGACGTCGGGTGGCAGCGGCGCCGGGAAGTCGGTCACCTGGCCCGTCATCACGCCCTTCATGCGATCGCGTAAAGCGACCGCGGCGGAGACGGCTTCTGGTTCCATGTTCAAATCATCTGAGCGGCCGAAAAAGGCCTCGCCAACAAGGCTATCGAAGGGGAAGATCACGACCACCAACTGGAAGAAGAGATCGAACTCTGGCTCAGCTATCGAGGCGCGGACTCCCGTCGCGCCATCGATCCCGGGCACCGGAAACGACGCGACGTCGAAGCCGCCGGCGGCGAGTTCGTCCTCAAACAGCTCGATAGACTCGCGAACAAAGTCCGCCGCATCGGTAGGGCTGTTGAAGAGCCCGGCAGCGGAGCCAACAGTGGGACCCTCAAACGGGTCTCCTTGAGGATCGAAGTATGTAGAGAAGTAGGCGTTGACCTCCCGATCGTCACGTTCTGCTAACGGCTCGAATCCGTGGGAGAAAGCGTCCTTCTGCAACGATGCGTACCCGGGGCCGAACGCCGTCAAGGGCAGCGCCATTCTGGCGAGATCGACTTCTTGGACGTTTTCGGCTGTGCCTTCGGCATGCGCGTAGTGCGCTCGCTCCCCGGCCAAGACGAAGCCCAGTACGAGGAGCAGGCCAACTGCGCTGATGCGCGACAGACAAGAAGCAATGATCACGGGAGCGTGCCCTCTTCTTAGGCGAGTGTGACGCGCTTACGCTAACAGTGCCAGCTGGCGGGTGTCAAACGTCCGTGAAGGAGAAGATTTCAGCGACAAGCTGGAGGATGATGGCAGCGTCCAAGCTGGTAACAACGCCGTCGTTATCTATGTCGGCATTGGCGTCGCAAGTGAGTTGATGAAGTAGGCCCGAGTGCAGTTGCAGGATGAGCGACGCGTCAACCGAGGAGATGGCGCTATCGCAGTTCGCATCGCCCCTTATTCCCGCCTGGGGTATGGGAGTGTTAGTCGGAGTATGCGCCGGAGTATTCGTGTTGGTTGGCAGCACCGTGTTCGTTGGCGGCAAGGGGGTGTCCGTTGGCACAGGAGTACTTGTCGCGGTGAGCGTGAAGGTGGCGGTGCCGGTTATTGTGGCAGTACCCGTGGCGGTGGCCGTACCTGCGGTTGCTGTGCTAGTTGGTGTATGGGTAGCCGTTGGCGTGAACGTTGGTGTGGGCGTCGGGGTTGGGCACTCGTCCACGACTGCCAGCCCGGTTATGTCCTCGACCACGACCCCTGTGATGGAGATGTTGCGAAGCGCGTTCGGTCCAGTGAATGAGCCGCAATCAAGCGCGACGCCATCGCCGTTCAGGTCGCGTATCAAGAGATCTTCATTTCCGATGAGGGTGAAGTCGAAGCCGTAGTACATGATGGCGACAACGATCGCAGCCTGGCAGGTTGCGCGGACGCCGTTATTCGGGTCGTCGCCGTCGATGATGACGTTGGCGCCGGAGAGATCGATGGTGACCCCGCTGGTCTGGATCCTGGGCAGGCACCCATCGCCGTTCTCAAGGTCAATCGCGCTTGGGGCGGAACCGCTGAAGACGCGAGGCACGAAGCCGATGGACCCGGTGCCACCCTCATTGACCTCCTCGATAGCTTCGCGGAGGGTGCATTCGCCGCCGATTACGCGGTCATTCGGCGGTCCTTCGCAATCGCCGTCGCTGGCGTTCCCAGTGGAGTTGACGTATACACGCGGGACAAAGCCCGCTCGGGCCTGGCGACCGCCATCCTGCAAAAGTGAGGCAGTGGCGAGGAACAGAAGGGCCGTGAGCAGTATGCCTAAAGCGTATAGGCCCAGAACAAGATAGCGCAGCTTTTGCAGTTGCATCCCTGCCCAGCTCGACGAAACGATACCACCCTTACACTAAACGGTCAAGTTGCACACGCGGATGAGCAATTATGGCCGAATGGTCGTGAGTCCCGCGTCCACCTGGAGGATAATCGTGGCGTCGATGGAGTTGACTGCACCGCTACAGTCGACGTCAGCGCCGCCGAACCAGTTCTCTCCAGCAGGCTCCGTCATCCCGGCCTGGTAGGAGAGAATCGAGAGTGCGTCAAGGCTGTTGGTGAGGCCATCGGCGTTCAAATCGCCGGTCTTCGGGTGAACATTCTCGCAGGCGAATGCTTGCTGGGCTGCGGGGCCAAGGGCGGGGAAGAGAACGAACGCTGCGATGATGACCGCTCCAAGGGGGGTGACGTTGGCGCGCATAAGAGCCTCCTTAGGATGACGGGGCGTAGTCAGTATAGCGCGTGCCCGTTTATGGCGGGAGGCTACTGATCAATCCGGCGATCAGCTGCAGGATCAGCGCGGCATCGATCGCATCTATGCGCGCGTCGTTGTTGACCAAGCCGTTTTGCTGACATGGCAGGCTGCCGAGCAGGCTCGCGCCGAACTGCAGGATCAGCGCGGCGTCAATCGCATTGACCACGCGATCACAGTTGACGTCGCCGACAAGCGGCCGCGGCGTTGGCGTCGAGCTGGGAGTGCGGGACGGAATGGGGGTTGGTGTGGTGGTAGGTGTGTCGGTCGCTTCAGGTGTGATCGCTGGAGTTGAGGTGTCAGTCGGTGTCGGCGTGATCGTCGGTGTGTCTGTTGGTGTAGGCGTCAGCGTAGCAGTTGGTGTGGCTGACGGCGTGGGCGTTGGCTGCCCGCAGTAGCCCGCATTCAGAGCAGCTTCGAACGCATCGACGCGGCCATGGCCGAAGAGATTATCTGCGCCGGGCACCCCGACATCGCCTGCGGTGCTAGTGAGCGTATCGTAGATCTGGGTGCGGGAGAGTCCCGGCTCACACTCGAGGAGGAGGGCTGCGACGCCGGCGATATGCGGCGCGGCCGCGGATGTGCCGAAGAAGCGCTTGAACGGACTGCCCGGGCCGCATGGGCTCCCACCAAAGCCGCCAGCACCTGTGACGCACACGCCGTCCGGCCCGATGACATCCGGCTTAGTGCGACCGTCTTCCGTAGGACCTTGAGCGCTGTAGTGCGCAGGAGCTGATGGGTTCGTGAAGTTGGTATATGCGACAGCACCAGTTGTTAGCACTGAAGCCGGCGATCCTGCCGCATCCGCTTGGTTGCCAATGCTGCTCCCGCGCGTCGTGAAGTCAAGGTAATTCAGTGTACCGGGCGGCAGCGCACATGATGTGCAGACGACGAAAAGATCGAGCACTCGCGGCTCCGCTGCACCCTGATAGTTGGCGAGAAAGATGTCGACTGTAAGCGTGAAAGTTTCATCGTTCCGAAGGTTGCAGGTCTCGACTGGGTCGTCATCTCCATCTTGGATGTTTCGCTCGTTCGGGCCGAAGC
>JBKKBW010000421.1:0-2274 GCA_046713635.1 Dehalococcoidia bacterium | reverse complement strand
CGCTAGCTTCTCGGACTTTGCGGAATCACCCGTTTACAAGGCGGGGGTGCCGCTGCTAGACGCGGATTGGGTGGTTTTCACTGAGACGTTCGGTCAGGTCCTCTGGGCACACGCCGACCCCGAGTATGGGCGGCAGCTTGCAGAGTTCGTGCGTGCGTGCTGTGAACCGGAGGCGATGCGAGCCGTCTGGAAGTCGTGGACGACCCGCGACGTCTCTGCGCTCCTGCCGCAGGTGACTGCTCCCACACTCGTCATCCAGAACAAGAACAACAGGTGGTTCCCCATCGCAGCAGGCCAGCGCTTGGCGGCGGCTATCCCGGATGCACGGCTAGCGCTCATCGACGACATCACGTATGCTCCGATACCCAACCTTATCGAGGAGTTCGTGGGAGAAGGCGACGCAGGAGAGCCGAAGCTTCCCTCCGACACGGCCATCATCCTGTTCGCGGACATTGCCGACTCAACGGCGCTGACGGAGCAGCTCGGCGACGCGGCGTTCCGCGACAAAGCGCGCGAGCTGGACGAAGCGCTGCGCCGCGCGATCACGTCGAACGGAGGGACAGCCATCGATGGCAAGCTGCTGGGCGAGGGTGTGCTGGCGACGTTTGGCGCGGCGCGCGAGGCGATCGCGTGCGCCGCGGCGATACACGAGGCGGGTCGCCACGCAGGGCTGCCCCTGCACTTCGGCATCCACGCCGGCGATGTGATCCGCGAAGCGAACAACGTCTACGGCGGCGCCGTCAACATCGCCTCGCGCGTCGCCAGCGAGGCCGCAGCAGGCGAGACGCTGGTCTCGGCAACAGTGCGCGATCTCGCCCGCACGTCTGCCGGCGTCTCGTTCGAGGACCGCGGCGAGCGCGAGCTAAAGGGCGTCGGCGAGCCAGTACGTCTCTTCGCTGTGCGGGCTGGCTGATGGACGCGCCGACGATCCGGTACGCCAAGACAAGCGATGGCGTGAGCATCGCGTTCATGGATCTCGGCGAAGGGACGCCGCTGGTGTTCGTCTCGAACCTCTGGGAGCGCGCTCACATGTACACGTCAGGGGCACCGTTTGTAAGAGTAGCGACGGACGAGTTCGTTGCGGCCGGCTTCCGGTGCATCAGATACGACGGGCGAGGCGTGGGCTCTTCGGACCGGGACGCCGTTGACTTCTCTCTGGAGGCCAGCCTCCGTGACCTGGAAGCGGTTGTCCAGTACCTCGATCTGGGCGGCTTTGATTTGATCGCTCGGTCCCACGGGGGTCCGACTGCCATCGCATACACTGTGCAGCACCCCGATCGAGTCTCTCATCTGATGCTCGGGGATACTGCCGCGTCGGGGAGGGAGCTCCACGCGGCTGAGGTTCGGTTAGTCAACGTCATCCAGGCGGGTTCGCAGGCGGAGTGGGAGTATTTCACACTTACTCTGGGGAATCAATTCATGAAGTACGGAGACGGCGAGGCAGGTCGTAAGCTCGGGGAGATATTGCGCGCCGGCATGACGGTTCAGGCCTTCGTGGCATGCGAGGAGTCGTTTGAGCGAATCGACGTGACCGCCCTTTTGGATTCGGTGAGTGTGCCCGTCCTGGTCGTCCACGACAGCGGCTCAACGAGTGCTCACATGAAGGTGGCCGCACAGGGGATGGCGAGGCGCATCCCTAACGCTCGCTTCGTGTCGACTGATGACTGGGTGCGAGCGTTTCGTGATTTCGTTCGCGAAGAAGGGGACGCAGCGAGTGATGTTCTGCGCTCCGGTACGTCAATCATCCTGTTTGCGGACATCGCGGACTCTACGGCGCTGACGGAGCGGCTGGGCGACGCGGCGTTCCGCGAGAAGGCGCGCGAGCTGGACGAAGCCCTGCGCCGCGCGATTACGTCGAACGGCGGGACGGCGATCGATGGCAAGCTACTCGGCGACGGCGTGCTGGCGACGTTCGGCGCGGCGCGCGAGGCGATCGCCTGCGCGGCAGCGATACACGCAGCAGGCAGCCACGCAGGGCTACCCCTACATGTTGGCGTGCACGCCGGGGACGTGATCCGAGAGTCGAACAACGTCTACGGCGGCGCCGTGAACATCGCATCGCGTGTCGCAAGCGAGGCCGCCGCGGGCGAGACGCTCGTCTCGGCCACGGTTCGCGAACTCGCGCGTACTTCGGCCGGCGTCTCCTTCGAAGATCGCGGCGAACGCGAGCTGAAGGGCGTCGGCGAGCCGGTGCGGGTGTACGCGGTGCGGGAGCAGGAAAAATGATTCCTAATACGCCGGAAGAGGCCAGCGTGACCTGGCTCAACATGGTTC
>JBKKBW010000420.1:0-4211 GCA_046713635.1 Dehalococcoidia bacterium | reverse complement strand
ACCCAGAACAGGTATTCCTGCTTGCCGTCGAACCGGGGGATCTCGAACTCCATCTCGTCCATCCACGACGTCCGGGTCAGCGGCGTGCCCTTCCACGGATGGCCGCGCTGCTCGAGCTGCATGAGCGTGCTCGCTGCGGTCTCCGGCATGTTCGCTTCGTCCATGACCAGGAAGCGCCGCATGTCCATAAGGGCCGGTACATGCTCGATGAAGACGGGACATTGCTGCTGGCAGGCGCCGCAGTTGACGCAGTCCCAGATCGAGTTGAAGCCGACCGCATCGATCAGGTTGGGCTGTTCGTCGCCGAAGCCCATTGATCGCTTGGCCTGCGCTTCGACGACGTAACGCATGTCGTGCATGATCTTCTTTGGCGAGAGGTCTTTGCCGGTGTTCGAAGCGGGACAGGCGACTTCGCAACGTCCGCACTCCGTGCACGTATAGAAGTCCATCATTTGCTTCCAGGCGAAGTCGGTGACTTTACCGACGCCGAAGACTTCGCGCTCTTCCATGTTGGGGATCGGCTTGAGCACGCCGGTCGAGTCGAGGCGGCGGAAGAAGACGTTGATAGGCGACGTGAGGATGTGCGAGTGCTTGGAGATTGGCAGATAGGCTAGGAAGACCAGGAAGTCGAGCAGGTGTAAGTACCAGAAGCTGGCGTGCAGCCCTTCCATGGTGGACGTGCTGACGCCGATGCCGTCCCACAGTTCGGCGAACCCGAACGCGAGGAACGCCAGATAGTCGCGCTCGCCGCGGTGCAGCGCGATCTCGAAGCTGTTGGTCATCACGTCGGTGACCATGAGGAACCACATGAGGAAGAGAATGAACCAGGCGTCCCAGTTCAGGGTGAGACGCCGTGGCCGAACGAAGAGCCGCTGAGCGCCGGCCATACCCACGCCGACGATGACGAGCAGGTTGAACATATCCATGACGGGCCTGTACGCGTCATAGACGATGCCGAAGATGCTTTCCAGGCTAATGTCTTCGTGGAACCCGGCGAGGAGGAAGTTGAGGGTGCGGATCTGAAGCGTCAGGAAGCCCCAGTAGATGAACGTGTGTAGGATGGCGGCGTACCAGTAGTAGGGGCGGTTGACTCTCGAGGTGCCAAGCACCAGCGGGCCGAGTGTAACGACCCGCGTAACAATGTCCTTGATCGAGCCGAGGCGGTTCTCCCATCGGCCTTGGGCGAAGACGAGCACGCGCGCACCTGCGAGAAACAGGAAGAGGGAGCCGAAGCTCAGGAGCGCCAGATAGAACCCGACGTTACCTGGAAACGAGGTGCTTGGAGACATCGATCGTCCTATCTAGGGGCGAGTTCTCGCAACCCAGCGGAATGATACAAGGGCGGAGGGCTGACGGCCAAGGAGCCGTCCTATGCTGTTTAGCCAGCCGAGGTTGTGGCTACGCGCAGTCGTGGAAGTACTGTTTGACCTGGTTCAGGATGTCGTCGACGCGCTGGAGGCCGTTGCCGAGGCCGGTGTTCCAGGGATTCGGGCCGAGCAATGTGCGGTCGGTATCGGGGTTGTAGCCGGGTTCGTAGGGTGGCAGGCCGGGGTTCGCGTCGTCGTCATCGATGAAGTATTGATCGACAACAGCAAGGATATCGTCGACGCGATTGAGTCCGTCGCCGGTGGGGTTCATGTAGTCATGCGAGTTACGCGGATCGCGGCGACCTCCTGAGGTCTGGCTGCCGACAGCGGTCTGCGTTTCGTCGCCGTCGATGCAGCCGTCATCATCCGTGTCTGCGTCGAAGGGGTCGGTGAGGTGTGTAGAGAGCTCGATCTCGTCTGTCAGGAGATCATCGTCATCGTCGGCCTGACAGACATCGCGGACGGCGTCGCCGGAGACGCGGACATCGAACGCCGTTGCCTGGAGGCGAGTCACTGATCCTTCGGAGCTGGAGCCGGCGGCTTCGGCGAAGATGCGGTAGCCGCCGCAGTCCGCGGTGTTCGTGAACGAGCCGGTGTAGACGAAGTCGTCAGCGACCTTGTCGCTGCCTGTGCCGTCATCGACGAGGACGAGTGCATCGATATCGCCGTCGGGCTTGCGGACTTCAGCGGTGAGCGACGAAGCGGCGATGGGTGATGCACCGTCGAACAGCGCCGCCGTGACAAGCTGCGATGCATTGGGACTGAGATTGCCGCTCGAGGGCTCGAGCGAGAGAACGACCTTTGACTGCGGAGTGAGCGCGACGAGGTATGGCGAGCCAGCGGCTGGCACGGATGTGCCGGTCACGTCGAGCTCCCACGTTCCGGCAACGGGCGCGTCGATCTGGAAGCCGCGCATGAGGACATCGGCAAAGCCGTCGGACGTGACTGTGATCTCTTCGAGGACATCGGGGTCACCGGCGTCGACGACAGACGCGTCGGGACGGCGCAGGACAATGTCGAGTTCCGGCAGACTCTGCGTGTCGGACCAATACACCGTGAAGGCGGCGCTTGTGAGGCCGGACGGGACAACGATCTGGTGAGTCTCAGTCTCGGCTGGGCGCACACCACCGAGCTGGAGGTCGGCTAGCGGCGGAACGTCCGGTTGCTCGGGAGCAGGAGCGCTGGCGATGTTGCCAGCGGCGGAGCCGCCGGAGTCGCCCTTGAAGTTATCGATAACGAAGATGACGCTGTCGCTCACCTCCGCGGCGTTGGTGAGCGAATTCTGGCTGCAGTAATCGTTGGCGGTATGGCTGAGCAGGTCGTGCATCGGACCGTTGATGAGATTGCTCGGACCGAAGACGCTGTCGGCGGAGACGATGCAGTCATTCGGGACGTTGTCGGGGAACAGGAGGCCGCCGAGGATGCCGCCGAAGAGGCCTGCGTGGCCGGAGTAGAAGGTTGTCACCGGCAGCGTGAAGTCGTCGTTCAGGTCGTCGAAGACAGACGAGCTGGGCTGGAGGTCCTTGATATCGTCGCCGCCCGGATCGGGAAGGCCGAGGGCCGGGTAGATATCGCAGAAGAAGTCAGAGATTTCGTCGCCGAAGAAGGGAATGCCGGAGCCCGGGCAGAGCGTCTTTTGGATGTTCGCCAGGTGGGCGCCTTCGTTCGGAGTGCCGAGCATAAACAGGGTCTCGATGGGGCCTTCCTGTGTGTAGTTGAGCTCTTCGCGATAGTAGCGGGCGATGATGCCGCCGAAGCTGTGGCCGACGATGTGTATCGCTTCGCCGGATTGCATGCCAAGGTCAGACCGCAGTTCGGCGACGTACTCTTTGAACCTTTCGGCGTTGTAACGAGCGCCCTTCGGCGCGTCGTAGCCGTTGATGGAGCCGATGCGGAAGCACTCGACGCGGGCGTTCTCCGAAGGCGTGTCGTACAGATATGCGGCGCGGATGCGATCGCGGATCGAGTTCATCGCGTCGCACGAGGACCGAATACCGTGGAGGAGGACGACGACAGGTTCGCTGAGGAAGAAGCGGTCGATGCCGGAGGTTGTGCCGCCGACAGCGACGAAGAGCGTGCCACCAAAGCTGCCGGCGATTGATATCTTGACGGTCTCGCCGGCCCATGCCGTGATGTCGCAGGCGGTCAGGACGGAGTTGTTGCCGATGGTCTTGTTGAAGATGATGTGCTGGACGGCATAGCCCTCGGAGGCGAGGGTGAGACTGACGGTGGCTGCGCTGCCGAGGCCGGCGCCGTCGATTAGGAAGCGAAGGTCTGTGTCGCTAACGGGTATGGTGAACGCTTCTGACGTGATCTTCGAGTTCCCGAAGAGACGAGCGGCCGGGCCGACTGTCTCGTCGAGGGCTTCGCCGAGACATGCGGTCTCGCTTAAGTTGTAGTCGCCGGCAGGGATGTTGGTGGCGTCGGTGATGACGCGCTCCTCGACGCGAGGCCCGCCGCTATCGACCGTCCAGTAGGGGATCTCGCGCGTAGCGCCCTCGTCGAAGAGGACCGTCTGATCGGCGCGATAACGGATGCAGACTGATTGACCGGCGTAGCTAGAGATGTTCACGTCGACGCGCTGCCAGCCGGTGGCGGACGTGCCGCCGGAAGCGATCTGGCTGAAACTTACGCAAGGGGATGGAGCGATGGCGACGTTGTATTGGGCGGAGCCGTTGCCAAGTGTGTTGACGTAGACCGAGAACACCTTGCCATCTGCATCGACCGTGAAGGGCGACGAAACGACGTGCGGGCGCAGGTTGGCATTGCCGGCGATGATGAGGGCATTGCCGCTAAAGCCGCCGCCGGTGGTATCGGCGCTTGTACCGCCTTCGAGATTGACGA
>JBKKBW010000419.1:0-2941 GCA_046713635.1 Dehalococcoidia bacterium | reverse complement strand
GACATGGAGCGCGCGATCTGCCAGATCTGCACCCACTTCAGCGAAAAGGCGCAACTTGAAGCCGACGTGCTGGCAGGCTGGGAGCCCGAGCTGAGCTACGGCTACCACGAGGTGAAGCTCTATCTGGCAACGGTGATCTTCGAAGGCGCGCGGCACGCCGAGGTGTTCCGCAAGCGCGCCCTCTCCAACGGAGGCGGGCTGGGCTTGCAGAGCACTGGCTGGGGCTTCCGTTCCGTGACGGACGCACGGAACTTCACGGAGATGATCTCGGTGCAGATGCTGTTACAGGACGGCTTCACGCTGGCGCAGTACGAGTTCTGCGAGAAGTACGCTCCACACGCCGCCGAGAAGCTGCTCTTTCGGCTCGCCATGCAAGACAAGGCGCGCCACGTCGCATACGCGCTCGCGCACCTGAAGTATGTGCTCCTGCACAAGCACGACCGTCGTGGTGAGCTGGTGCGCTACCTCGACAAGGGTGAGGCGATGCTGGCGGCGGACGACAAAGATGTCGCCACTCGCGAGGCCTTCGCCATCCTGTTCGCTGGTGGTAAGGCGAACATCGTCCAGGGACTGCAAACGTATGAGGATATGCGGCGCCGTCAGGTGTCGCAATACCTGGAGCGCCTGAAGTGGGCGACCATGGACCGGGCAGGACAGCTATTCCCGGCGCTACGCCAGTACGCGCCGCCAGCAGAATCAAACGGCGCCGCAGCGCACTAGCGTGTGCGGCTAGAGGAGGAAGATATGCCGCAGTTTCCGTCCGTAGAGTGGTTCGACACGATCCGGAACATGGTGAACGCTGACGAAGCGTTCCGGCGCCTCGGCACGGTCGACGCGCGCGTCGGAATGAAGGTAGGGGACGATCTCTACGAAGTGACGTTCGAAGCGTTCGAATGCACAGCAGTGAAGGAGATCGATGAGAACACGCTGCGCGAGCTTGATTTTTGGCTGGAGCAATCGCCGGACGAATGGCGCGAGATGATCCAGAATATCAAAGCGCACGGCGCGGCGGACTTGAGCCACACGCTGAACACGATCGATCTGACCCGGACGGACGGCTTTGCGAAGTCGTATGACGGCTACAAGCGCGACGCGTTCTATCGCTTCAACCAGAGCCTCCAGCACTTCTTCGACTCATCCGCCAAGATCGATACGCAGTTCGCGGTGGAGGCCAGCGTAGGCTAAGCGGATCGGATCCAACGCAACGACGAGAGGGGCAGGGCACAGACTAGGCCTTCTCGTTTATGCGGCTAACCGGGCCGTCGAATACGCGCCACGCTGAGCGCGGCAGCGGCCAGTGCAACGACGCCAATCCACCACGATTTGACGCTGGACGCGGGTCCAGTGCCGGTGGATGGCAACGCAGGCCCAACGGGAGGGGCGGGAGTCGGAGCTACGGTGGACTCTGGCGTCATGGCGTCGGTCATCGTCCAGCGAAGCTGCGTTGAACAGTCGCCAGGAAAAATCCGGAGTGTTCCGGCGAACGAATCGCCGTTGCGCTGGCCGATGAACCACAGACGATGGAGACCGTAATCGCCGAGCGACAACCAGGCGTGGCTCTTCCCTTCTACGGGCAGGGGTGAGTCGAAAATGACAGGAAGGGTTTGTGGTGCCGTGACGCATGGTGGAAATGAAACGTTATGGAGGGTATACGACTGCAGGCCTTGGAACGCGTCGAGCCCGATCGATATGGTTCCGCCTTGCCCTTCGACTTGGGCGGTGAGCAGGGCATTGGCGGGTCGCGGTTCAACAGGACCAACCGCTGTGAACGGAGCAACGAGGGACGTAAAGCCACCAACGATCTGCCCTGTCCCGCTAAGCTGTGTCTCCGAGTCAATATGAATTTCGAGGTTGAGCGTACTATATGAGTCGCGCTCGAGGATGATTGGCGGCTGTGCGGATACCGAGCCGTCCACTATGGGGAGCGGCGGGGCAAAGTAGGTCTGTTGTCCGAAGCGGTAAATACTCGAGTCGCTGCCGACCATAAACGATTCGTTTTCGATGCGTGTCACGCCTAAGCGGTCTGATGTTAGGGTGATACTGACTGTTCCGCCACCGGCCCCCACCAGCGTTGTGCCGATGGTCTCCGTGACAGTCCCGAAGGTACCGTCGTAGACCAGGCCCGCATCTGAGGACACTTCGCCGTACGAGTTCGCCGCTGAGCCGAGAAGGGCACCGACTGAAACGACTAGCGCCAATACTACGCGCTTCAACAGGGAACCTCCGGAGGCCACGATAAGCTCCCACCAGTAAGGTGTCAATGATCATGCGTCCAGGTGCCTGTGCTACGATAGGGCGCGTCATGGTCAGCGTAGCTAAAGGGGAGATACCGGTTGGGCTGGATCTAGGCGGTCACCAGTACGAGATTACGCCGGAGCTCGTCGCTGAGTACTCGGCCGGACTAGACGACCACAACGCCTGGTACAGCGACGACTCGCCGTTCGGCGGGGTCGTCGCGCCTGCGCTGATCCTGCACTCCGAGGTGTATCGTTTCGGGCGTTGGTATCTGCCAAACATTTGGGGCAATCTCCACGCGAAACAGGAGTGGGAGCTATTCGCGCCGATCATGGCCGGCGACAGCGTCTCGACGCGAGCGACGATCGTCGACCGCTACGTGAAGCGGTCGCGGGATTACGTCGTGAACGAGGCGCAGATCTTTGGCTCGGACGGGCGCTTGCTCTGCCGGGGCCGAACGCACCAAAGCTTCGTGATGGAAGTCGACGAGGGCTCGATGGCCGTCGACAAGGAGCGCGAGAAGCGTCCTGACCGCAAGTTCGACACCAACGGAGCAACGTTCGAGGAAGAGCTTGAGCCGCTTGACAAGCGCGTGACGATCGAGATGATGAAGACGTTCTCGCCCGGGACGAACTACCACAACGACGCGGAAGAAGCGAAAAAGCTGGGCTTCCCGGATATCGTCGTGCAGGGCATGATGCCTATC
>JBKKBW010000418.1:0-9021 GCA_046713635.1 Dehalococcoidia bacterium | reverse complement strand
GGAGGACCCGCAGCTCGTCTTCTCCGTAGGCGACGACCACGTTGTCGAAGCCATAGAGCCCGGCGGACGAAGCGAAGTCGAAGAAGGAATTTGGCACCGGCTCGATAGGTGCTATCGAGTTCGTGGTAGCCGCGTGCGCAGGCGAGCTGCCGCCCGCGAGCACGGCGGCCAGCACGACTAGCATGCACACGGCCAATCCCAGGGCGTTGGTTCGATATGTCATGACTCATCCCCTTCTATCGTTATCCGGCGAGCAAGCTCGCGCGCTTGCAGCCGTCCTGAACCTATTCGCTTTGATCGTTCATTTCTATGAACTACTTCACACGCGCCTTCCCCACTCACGGGGGCATTCTGTGCCGGGGGCCGCCAGGCGCTCAGGCGAGGCCATGTGCGTCCGGCGATCCCCGACGCGCCTATCATCCCCCGAAAGGGGTACCCGTCTCATCGAACGAATCGCCCATTTTAGGACGGCAGAAATCGGCGCTCGAATACGCCAACGTGGCAGAAAGCGCGTAGATGCGCGTGCCTAAGCTGAGATCCTGGGGCGTCGAAAGGTAAAGGGGGCTAGGTCAGACCGTTTCGATGCACGTAGTCGGTAGCTTCCGCCTTATTCCGCGCGCCGATCTTCGTGTAGATGTTCGTGATGTGGCGGGCCACCGTGCGGACGCTCAGCGTCAGGCCGGCGGCGATCTCCGTGTTCGTCCGGCCCGCCGCGATCAGGCGCAGCACCTCCACCTCGCGGGCGGTCAGGCCGTCCGGGCCGGAGGGGATGTCCGGCTTCCAGACCAGCTCATAAGCCCGCACCGGCTCGTCGAAGCCCTTCAGCTTCGCCTCGGGCAGCGGCGCGAACGAGAAGCCCTTCCCCAGCGCGAGCTGGCGGACAACATCCGCGACCACTATTTGTCCGGCCTCCGAATGGTCGCAGAGGCGTCGGGCGAGCTGCACCGACGCTCCGTACAGGTCGTCCCGCCCGTCGGGCGCGCTTTCTGCCACTGGCTCGCCCGCGTTCAGCCCGACGTGCACCTGGAGGTTCGGCTCGTTTCGGGCGGCGATTCCACACCCGATCGCGAGCGCGCACTCCAGCGCCGCCGACGCCGTCCCGAACGACGCCATGATGCCATCGCCCGTGTGCTTGATCTCGTGCCCCGCGTTCGCGCGCAGCGCATCGCGCACGATGTTGTCGTGCGCACGCACGAGCTCCTGCATCTTCGCGTCGCCCAGCCGCTGCGTCAGCGCAGTCGACGAGACGATGTCCGTAAACAGGATCGTGTGCACGCCGGACGGCGCTCGCGGTTGGGCCGGCGCAAGCGGCTCGTCGCCGAGGAACTCGCGCATTACCGTCACGATCTGCTCGTAATAGAGGAAGAAGTACCTGCTGTTGCCTTCGATCGTTACGAGTCGTGCGTCCGGTATCGCCGCGACCACCTCTCGCGACTCGTCGATTGGGAAGTTCGCATCATCACGAGCATGGAGAACGAGCGTCGGCACTTGCACGTTCGGAAGCTCCGCGCGCGCATCGCTTGGCTCATAGCGCAAAAACAGTTCCGGCGATATTGTCTCGCGCAATAGACGAGTGATGAAGCGCTTCACTTCCACCGACGCGCTCGGCGCGATGCCGTCTGCAATCGTGCGTGTCATCGCTCGCCAATTCTCGCGGACCAGCACCTCCCACGCCTCCGTCGAAGCGTCAACGTGCTTGGGCTTTGTGACTGGCTCGGGTTCCCAAAGGACCAGTCGTCCCACGCGACTGGGATTCCTGGCGCTTACGATAATTCCAGCGTGTGCCGGCCTGCCGCGAGATGCGAAGATATCGAAGTTGTCGAGTCGCAACGCGTCAGCCACCGCGAGCAGATCGTTCGCCTGTGCCTCCGCCGACCTGTCCTGAACGTCGCGCTGCGAGCTGGCCGTTGCGCGCATGTCATAGCGGACGATCATGCGGCCCGGCAGCAGCCCCTCGAAGAAGGCGCGTACCTCCGGCAGCTCCCAGTCAAGCTCGATGCTCGACGGGTATGCCAGCGCGAAGATCAGCGGCCGGCCGCTCCCCATCGTCATGTACGCAATCCTCGTCCCGTCCGCGCTGGTCGCGTAGCGGATGCCGGGCGTCAGATCGATAGCGCGTTGTGGCTGTACGGCGCTCAGCGGCGCTCCCGTCGCCGCCGCAGTCGCTGGCTGCGCGTCCGGCAACTGACCGCTCTGCACCTCCGACGGCTCCAGAATGCCAAGGAAACCGCCCGTCTGGAGGATCCACTGCTGGTCGTCAGGCACCGCGAGGAATTCGGCGCCGCGAATGCCAGCTGCAACCCGCTGCGATTCCTCGATTGGGATGAACGACCGGTTCATCCGGAACGTCACAAGGGTGGGGCAGCGCACGGACGGCATGCGGTCGGAGACGTCGAACGCGTCAACCGCGTCGTAGGTACGCTTCGCCGTTTCCGGCGTTGCCGCAGCACGTAAGAGCGCCGCCGACCCTTCCGCCTCTTCCTTATTGCGGTTCGTGATCAGGTACATCGACGTCTCCGTGTACATCTCCCAGTTCTGCCCGCGCAGCGCGCGCACCGCGCGCCCAACCTCAGACTCCAGCGCTTCCTCGCCGCGCACGAACGGCATCTCCAGCGCCATCCGCGACACGCGGTCGGGATGCTTGGCCGCATACGCGATTGCGATGGGACAGGAGAAGGTGGTCGCTTGCAGCGTAAACTCGCGCAAGTCCAGCGTGTCTGCGACAGCTTCCAGGTCGCTCACGTACGCATCGAGCGACAGGTCCTCGGCCGCGGACGACGACCCCAATCCCCGCGAGTCGAACGTCACATACGTCCGGCCGCGCTGGGCGACGATCGAGGCGACCGGTCGTATGCCGTCCCATCCATGGACAAAGTGGTTGAACGGAATCGTATTCATTACCACCAGCGCAGGACCGGACCCCACCGCGCAGTACGCGTTGTTCACGCCGTCCTTCGTGCGCGCGTAGCGCAGGCGCGGACGGTCGAGGTCTACCACTTTCTCGGGCGCAAGTGCTGGGGGCGGCCCGCGTTCGGGCGGGGGCGCTGTAGCTGCGGAGAAGAAGCTCCCTTCGGGCAGCTTGCGGCGGGAAATGAACTCAATGACTTCCCTCTTGACAGCTGCATCGGCGGGCGTCTCACCGAGGAAGTGCCCGCCGGGGTAGGTGACGAGCCGCGCGTTGGAAATGAGCGCTGCCAGCTCCTTCGCGTTCTCAATCGGTCGAATTGTGTCCTTAGTTCCGTGGACTATGAGTGTCGGAACTCTGATATCTCGGAGAATGGCGCCAACGTCGATCGATGGAATAGCTTCCATGATCCCCGCGGCGTCGTGCCGGTTAGCTCCCTCTCGCTGGAGCTTCGTGAACCACTCTCGTTCTCGCGCATCGGCGTCGGGCCCGAGAAAGGCTTCCGTTATCGCTGCGGAGCCCATACTCCACTGCTCCCGGACAAGCGAAACTACTGCTTCCAACGCCTTTGCATCCGAGAGTCTCGCGCCGCGCGCGTAGCTGCCATGAACCACCAGGTGCGAAACGCGGTCAGGATGCCGCGCCGCGTAGAGCATCGCCATTGGACCGGCTTCCGATGCGCCATAGAGTGCGAAACGGTCCAGTTGGAGGGCGTCCACGACCGCCTCTAGGTCGCGCACTCTGGCTTCCACAGAGAAGTCCGTGATGTGCCTGTCGGAAAGGCCGATGCCTCGGCGATCGAAACGCACCAGCGCGAAGTGACGCGAGTATTCAGCAAACGAATTCCAGGACGGCCCGTGCTGCCAGGTCAACTCCATCGGATTGATCCACCCTACGCCAAGCACCATCGGATACCCTTGCCCTTCGACACAGTACGCGATGTTCACGCCGTCGCTCGTGCGCGCGTAGCGGATGCCCGGCGTCGTATCGATAGCGCGCTGCGGCTGGACGACGGGCGTTGCAGCGACAGACACCTTCGGCAAGAACGCGTCGATGGCTTCCAGCACGGGCGTGTTGTCGTTGATGATGATCGCGCCTTCGGGCAGGGGGACGAATCGGGCGCCGGGGATGCCCGCGGCCACCTGCTGACCCTCCGCATAGCGGCCATCGTCGCGGCGGTGCAGGACGAGTGTGGGACACGCGACCTGCGACAAAAGCGGCGTAGCATCGAAATCAAGGAATGCCTCTGCAAGCCGCGCGAACGTCTCGCCGGAGCAAGACTGCTGCCACCAGCTGGCCACCCTCAGGCCGATCTCGTCATCCCGCCGGCGGATCTCAATGTCGGCCATGGCGCGTGACGCCGCCTCCCAGTTGGCGCGTGCCAGGCCGGCGAACGCTACAAGACCCTGCCGCGATTCCGCGTCCGGCGCCAACTTTGCAAAGCTGGCGTACAGGACCAGACTCTCCACCTTGTCTGCGTGTTGCACCGCGTAATCGATTGCGTTAAGCGCTCCGAACTGCATGCCCCAGAAGGAGACTTTGTCCAGGCCTGCTGCTTCAACCACCGCTTCTAGGTCGCGGCGCTGCGTCTCTTCGGAAAACTCCTCGACATCGCGCCGCGAAAGGCCTGTGCCGCGCTGGTCGTACTGGACCACAGTCCGGCCCTCGCCGAGCCGCCGCACAAAGTCGTCGTAAGCGGGGGCCAGGTGGTTGAGCGAGAACGACAATACGTTGAACGGCGGCATGATGACCACCGGCCCCGCGCCCTCCACCTTGTACGCGATCTGCACGCCGTCCTCCGTCGTGCAATAGCGCACCGTGCCATCCGCGGGGACAGTAGCCACTACCTTAGACCTCGCTGGTGGACGTAGTCGGTCGCTTCGGCCTTATTGCGCGCGCCGATCTTCATGTAGATGTTCGTGATATGGCGCGCCACCGTGCGGACGCTCAGCGTCAGGTCGGAACCGATCTCCGTGTTCGTCCGGCCCGCCGCGATCAAGCGCAGCACATCTATCTCGCGCGGCGTGAGTCCATCGGGATGGATCGCAAGGCCGGTGGTCTTCTCCTCGATTCCGCGTTGTAGTTCCTCGGCGCGGCGGAGCCAGCCCGTCATCCCGATCTCGCGGAACTGCGCCAGCGCTGCATCCACCAGCGGCGCCGCCCGGCCGCGATCGCCCTTGCGGCCTCGCCGGACGTACATCAGCGCCTCGTCGTAGTCGACGACGGCGAGCAGGGGCCGCGCCCCCTCCTCGTCCAGCACTTCGCGCGCCTTCGCGAACCACTCGATCGCTTCGTCGTGCCGGCCTTGCAGGGCGCTGAGACACGCAAGCGCGAGTCTGGCATCCACCATCGGGTAGCGGAAGTCCGCAGCGAGTGTCTTCTGACGGAGGTTGTCCTCAATGATGGGAGCGAAATCAGTCCGATTCAGCACCCACAAGGTCCAGGCAGCCGCGCAGATCATGACCGTGTAGTTGGTCGCCCATGCCGGCGCCCGGCGTATGGGATCCACCAGCGTTCGAAGCCAGTCAAGCGCCCGCTCCTCTTGTCCTCCAAAGGCGGACGCGAGCGTCCCAACAGCGCGTATCGCGGCGGAAGCGAATCGATGTTCCGCTGAAGGTTGACGAAGAAACGCTTCGACCTGGGCGGCGGATTCCGGGGCCGCAGGGTCTCGAGCCAGGCGCATTTCCCATAGTGCTGCAAGCGGGTGCAACGCCTGACCTGACTGTTCGGGTAACCGCGCCGCGAACTCCAGCGCCAACCGATACGCGTCCTCCGCAAGAGCGAACTTGCCAAGGACGTTGTAGCAGCGGGCGAGGCCGGCCCACGTAAGCACCGCCTCCCCGACTCGACCCTCGCGCTCTACGATCGGGGCCCGGGAGCGATAGATTTCGGCGCCCCGTCTGTACTCGCCGGCGAAAGCTATGAGCGGTCCAGGCTGGTCGTGCGCATAGGAGAGGACATGTTGTCTGGAGGAGAAGGCAATCTCCGGTCTTCGTTCTTCCGGCTGACGGGCAAAAATCTCCGCGATTTCCCTACGCTCAGGCAGGTCCAGCGGAATGCCGGGGTTCTCAGGGTCCTCGGCCTCCCGGCGCTGCAAGTCATAGCGCATCAGTCGCGCCCAGGTTGTGTCCCTACGCTCGCCGGCTAAGCTTAGCCCCAGCGCAGCCACGTTCCAGGCTGAGCGCTGACCCCCTGCCCAGGCCAGCGACCGCGCGGCGTCCGCTAAGTAGTCTGCAGCCGCTTGGCGCCCCTCAACTGCAGCGATCGATTCGCTCGCCATGCGAACAGTGTCAGTCGCTTCCTCGAACTCACGCGCCTCTGCTAGGAGCAATCCCAGCTTGCCTAGGACGCGCGGTCGCCGCCTGTCGTTCCCCATCATCAATGCCAGAGCCATTCGCAGGAACGCCGCTCCATCCTCGTGCGCGTATGCCGCTTCGGCCTTGTCCGCCGCCGCGATCGCGTAGTCGACGCCTCGTTCTGCGCCAGGCAGCGCCGCGCTCTGGTGGTAGTGGTACGCGATCTCGGCTGCATTCTCGCTAGCGTCATGCGCCTCCGCCAATGCTTCCGCGATCTGCCGGTGCAATCGCACCTGGCGCGGCGGGCTCAGCTCGGTATAGAGCGTGTGGCGGAAAAGCGCGTGCGTGAAGTCGAGCGTGTCGCGGTCGTGGCCCGCGCGCAGCACCTGCGCCTCGAGCGCCTGGTCGATCGCATCAAGCGCGTCTTGCTCAGCCATGCTCGCGACCGACGCGACGATATCGAAGCGAAACCCGCCGTCAAATGCGGATGCCGCGCTCAGCAGCGCGTTTGCGCTCTCCGACAACCGCGAGAGCCGCTGTCCGATCACCTGGCGCACGCCCTCCGGGATGCCCAGGTCCTTGATGTCCGCCACATCGCTCGTCCAGCGGCCGTCCTTGCGCTGGAGCGCGCCGGTTTCGATCAAGTGCAGGAGCACTTCGCGCACAAAGAACGGGTTGCCGTCGGTCTCGGCGCTGATTGCTTCGGCGAGCGCCGGAGGCGAGCCTTGCTCGACAACCGTCTCCACTAGCTCGGCCACTTCGCCGTTGTCCAGGCCCTTGAGCAAGAGGTGTTCGTACTCTGTCTCGCGACGCAGCGCGGCGAGCGCATCAGAGAGTGGGTGCTCCCCGTCTAGTTCAATGTCACGATACGCGCCAATGAGTAGAATGGCGCTCTGTTTGGCAAAGCGCGCAACGTGGCGCAGCATCGCGATCGTGCCCTTGTCCGCCCAGTGCAGGTCGTCCAAGACGAGCACGACCGGGGCGCGCCGCGAAGCCGCGATCACGAACTGCGAAACGGCGTCGAGCAGTCGGAAACGCTCCTCGTCCGGCTGGAGGGACGCGGGCTCTTCGATGTCCGGCAGGCGCTCGCGAAGTGCGGGCACAAGCCGAGCGATCGGAGGTCCGCCGTACCCGAGGTCTGGCCGCAGTGTGTCGGCGTCAGTAGCGCGGACGTACTCCGCGATGCCTTCTGCGAAGGGCCCGTAGGGCGGCGCCCAGTCGCCGTCGTAGCAGCGCCCCCAGAGCACCGTCGCGCCCTCGCTGCGCGCGTGCTCGGCGAACTCCTCCGCCGTGCGCGTCTTGCCGATGCCTGGCTCTCCGGCAAGCATCACCAGGCCCCCGCGTCCAGCGCGCGCCTCTGCGAGCCGGTGGCACAGTCGCGCCAGCTCGCTCTCGCGCCCAACGAATGGTCTGTTCGCTAACAGGCGCGCGATAGGTTCGGCTTCCATAACGAGCGCATACTACCAAATCGTCCGAGGCGTCCTATCGGCCATAGCGTCCGTTAATGCCACCACCGGCTAGCCCGGCGTGCTGTGTCTGCACCGATGTAATCGCGGCGGCCTTCAGGTCACCACCAAGTCCGCGACTCGTTTGACCTGCAACGCGCCCTATCCGCGCTTTGTCATTCCGAGCCACGCGGGGCGGGGCACACGATAAACCTCGTGCGAGTCAGCGTCACGGGGGCGGCGTGGAGGGCGAGGAACCTTTCCGGACCGCATCCGCGGACCTCGCAGGACCGCATTCCCGGGAGAACCTCGCCAGAACGCGTCTCGCCCGTGCGCCCTGTCGCCCCAGGCGCGCACTCGCGTTAACAAAGCAGCCCGACAGGATCACTCCCATCGGGCCGCTCTTCGTCTAATACCTGTCTCGCAAACACCACCACCCTGAGCGCACAGCTTCGTGTCACCCTGAACGCAGTGAAGGGTATTTGCGTTCCCCTACACCAAGCCCCATAAACGTGTCACCGAGCCTTTAGCCCTCGAGCGGAGCGAAGGGGTAGCGAAGGGTATTCCCCCTCCCCTAAACCAAGCGTCGCGGACGCCCACGCCCGTCAAATCCGCCCTACGGCAACCGCCCAATCGCCGTGCGCGCCAGGTCCTGCTGCTGCTGCTCCTGCTGGTCTAGCGGCGCATCGTTCAGGACGGTCACCACCACCATCGCGCCGTTCGAGTGCACGAAGGTGGCGATCTGCTGATACGCCATATCGCCCAGGCCGTCGATCGGCTCGGGCACCCCTAGCTCCTCGGGCTGGTCTCGCACCTGTTCCTCGAACTCGTCGTCGGATACGCCGCCCAGGGATTGCACGATGACCGAGCTGTCCAGCCCGACGGTGCCGCCTTGAATAATCCAGGCGCATTGGCTGAACTCCCCGGCGAAGTCGCCCTGCTCCGGCGGATCGACAGGACCGCCAAGCACGGCCGCGGCCTCATCCGTCGTAAGCAGCGAGCACGCGTCGATGAAGCCGGCTGGCTCGTCTCCGTCGTCCGGCGGCTCGGTTGGCTCTGCGCTGTCCGTTGGCTCGCCGTCGTCGGCCGTCTCCTGGGAAACCGAAGTCGGGTTCCCGTTGCCATCGTCGCCGTCGTCGTCTCCGCCGCAGGCGCTCAGCAGCAGCACCGTACAGCATAGGGCCGCCAGAAATACTACCAGTCGATTGTTCATGTTCCCTCCCGGGTTCGGCCCTTGGGCCGTCTATCGAACCGCGCGGGCTCGTCTCACAACAGTGTCGCCAATAGTCCGCCAGGACTGGCAGATTATAGGCGCTTCCGGAGCGAACGAGCCAGCGTACTGGTGGGCATACCAGCGATAAACGTAATATAGCTA
>JBKKBW010000417.1:0-9656 GCA_046713635.1 Dehalococcoidia bacterium | reverse complement strand
GGCTCGGTGATGTGTTTAAGAGACAGTGGTTGAGGTGCTTGGGCAGGGTGTCGTGGGCGCCGCGCGGCCGCTCCTAAGCGCGCGCGGCGCTGTTCAGCAGGATGTCGAGCCGCCCGAACTCCGACTTCGTGCGTTGGAACAGCGCCACGATCGCGTCGCGGTCGCCGATGTCGGCCTGTACCGGCAGCGCACGTACGCCGAGCGCTTCAACCTCACGTGCAGCGGCCTCGGCGTGTTCCGCGTTACGCGAGTAGTTGATTACGATGCTCGAGCCGAGGCTTGCCAGCTTTAGCGCACACGCCTTGCCAATGCCGCGGCTTCCGCCGGTTATGAGCGCGACGCTGCCTTCAAGCTGTCGATCAGCCATTGCGCGCAGCGTATCGAGATCGCCGGAGTAGCGCGACCACGTTATCGAATGCAAAGACGAGCCCACCGGCTACCGCGATCGTGAATGCCGGGTACAGCGGTACGTGGTAGCGCGGCTCGGCCAAGAACGCTATGTGAAACAGCGTCCAAAAGATGAACACGCTCGCGAGCAGTACTCGCTCAGGCCGGCGCCTTAGCCACAGCGGTATGGAAGCAACCGCTGCAAGGAAGAGTGTGTAGTAGGCGATATCGAACGTTCGCCGCAGTACGTTGTCGAGCCCTTCCGGCTCTAGCGGTCGAGTCCCGAGCACCGTTATCCACGGGATGATCTCCGCGTCGGAACGGTAGAGGTTCCACACCTTCAGTTTGGTCAGGTCCAGCTCGCGCATGGGATGGGTGAGCGCGTAGTCGATCGCCAGCCGCGTATACACGTGGTAGGCTTCGACTTCGGTTTGCGGGTTGTTCATCGCGCGTTGCATGTTCAGGCCGTCGACCTCATCACTTGTCCACTTCGTTGTGCCGATCGATTCAGGTCCGTGTCCCACGCGCAGCGCCGCGCCGGAATTGGTCGAGATGGGGACAAAGGCGTGCAGTTGAGCCGCGTTTCGGATTGTCCACGGCGCGATCATAAGGATGGCCACGAGCAGGGCTAGTCCCGTCGATCGTGCGGTGGACCGCCAGCCATCTCGTGCAAGCCAGAACACGGCCGCGATCGGAAAGAGTACGGCGCCCTGGCCGCGCGTGAGGCATGCCAGTCCCGCCAAAGCGCCGAAGCCCGCGTACACCAGCCAGGGGCGGTCGATCGATCGGACCGTCAGCAGCCACAGCGCGCCGACAAAGAGGAGCGTGAACAGGGGCTCGGGAAACATCAGCGGTACGCCCACGATCACGTTTGGAAAGACGGCGAACATCCCGGCCGCCAGCAGTCCAGCGCGCTGGTTGAAGACCGACTTGCCGAGTAGGAAGACGACCGGCACAGTGAGCGCGCCGAGCAAGGCGTTCATGATCTGCGGCGTACTGAAGGACTCGCCGGTGAGTCTGAAGAGCGCTGCCAGCGCGAACACGTATCCTGGCGGCCAGAACGCCGTTGGTTGGCCGGGGCCGGGTATCTCGCCGAAGGTCGGATGAGGCCGAGCGACGAAGCCGTGGCCTTCGGCAACGTTAGACGCCACGACGTAGTACCAGTGTGGGTCGCCACCGAGGGGAATGGTGTCTGTGTAAAGCACCCAAACAAGCCGGAGTGCTAGAGCGAGCAGTGTCAAACCGCTCACTGAGAGGGCAACTGCGGGAACGCGGAGACTACACGTCCGCCAGCGCGGAACCGGGACGAGCGCGGGAAGTGCGCGCATAACGGTCGGCCCGGCGGCGACGGCCGGTGGTTACCCCGCCCCGGAATCGCGCGCGGCGCGCAAGAAAGGCGGAACGCCATTGGAGCTCGCAGGACGTCGCGCGATCGCGTACAGATGCGCCCACGGCTCGAAGAGCGGCACCGCGCCTGAAGCCCAGATGACAGGGTGCAGCAGGCGCAGCCCGTTTCGTAGGAACGCGCGGTGGTCGTAGTAGTAGTTGATGAGTCGATTCAGCACGTATTTGCCCGTGAGCCGCTTGCCGTGTTCAATCTCGAGGAACTCGATCTCAAAGCCAGCTTGTTTTAATGCGTAGCCAAGGCTGCCGCGGCTAAAGAACGACACGTGCTCAACGTTGCGGTAGCCGAACCAACGCTTGCCCATTGCTCGCGCCACGAAGCCGTCGGCCGCTGGCGTAGTCACCATCAGAACGCCACCGGGCCGGAGGACGCGTAGCAACTCCTTGCAGAGCTCTGCAGGGTGTGGGTCATGCTCGATTGTCTGGAAGATCGTTACGGCATCGAACGACATGCTCGGCGCTGCGTACTCATATAGACTACCCACCGAGACGTTCAGGCCGAGCTGGCTCTGAACGTACCGCGCTGGCACGGGCGAGAGATCGACGCCCGCGATTTCGTAACCGCGTTGGCGCGCAGCGTCCAGGAAGAAGCCCGCTCCGCAGCCGACGTCCAGCAGCCGGCCCGATGGTTGGTGGCGCTGGAGATCGTCCAACTTGCTAGCGAAGTAGACCCGATAAGTCTCCGCGTCCTCCAGGCATGCGTTGAAGAAGGGATGGACGGTCTCCTCGTTTATGGAGACCAGGTCACTCAAGCTAGGCATGGGTGACAACGCGCGTAGGCGGCAGCCACGGCACTCGACCACGGTTCGTTGCTTGGCCCCAACCACCAGTTTGTAGCCGCTATTACCGCAAAGCGGACAGCAGTAGGCCGTGGCGGGGATAGCGCCGGTTCTGTGAGAAGGTTGTGCGACTGTTGTCAAATCGTCCCTCCCTTGCCGGCCCGACCTCCTCACCCCCAGGCCCACGTACGATTGGGGTGATTATGTACCCATGCGACGCCTAAAGGGAAGTGCTAGCGTTGGGCCCGCCAGCGTTCGAGAAGGTTGGCGGCCTTCCTCGAACCTATGGCAGCGCGTGCCCCATCGATGCCTGTGGCAACGTCCGGAGCCTTTTCGGCTAGGTAGAGGCGAAAGCCAGCGTTGAACAAAACGAGGTCGCGCCAGCCCTCCGACGCGCCGCCGCCCAGCACTTCCTCTGTGAGCTTGGCACTTCGCTCGGCGGTCGCGGTGTTCGAGAATTCCTCGGTGGGCAGCGGTGTCAGGCCGAAGTCGGCCGCGTTGATGCGGTATTCGTTCAGGCCGGTCTCCGTCCCGCCACTCACGGACTCGATGACACGTACACCTCTGTTCGTCGGCAGGTCTTCGTTGCCCTCCATGCCCTGCACCAGTGCTGTCTTGCGGAAACCCATGCCTGTCAGCGCTCCGGCGAGTTTCTCAAGGTATGGTACGTGCGTCAACCCGACGAGATGATACGGAGCGCTCGCTGCGTCGTATATCTTTTCCACCATGTTGAGCGGGCTGCGTAGCGCAAGCTCCTCACGGAGCGGCTTGATCGCGGCGAGGTCTGGCGCGAAGTTCGTCTGTCGCAAGTAGCCGATGCCTATCTGTTCGATGTCGCGCTCCACTTGTACCGGCGCGTCATCCGTTGGGATGCCAAGCGCGTTGAGAACATCGGCTATCGTGTAGCCATGCTTCGGTGGAATATCCGGCTCGCCGTGCAGCAGGATCGGAACGCCCGCGGCCGCGGCAACGATCGCGGCAGGGACGCTAACGCTCGTCGTGCGGACTCGGCCGTCATTCGGGCTGCCGATGTCAAGAAGCCCTTCTACCTTAGGTTGGATCGTTCGCGTGGTTGCGCGGCCGCGGACGGCGTCAACGAAGCCGAGTAGCTCGTCCGGCGTCTCGCCTTTGTAGCGTTGCAGTAACAGGAACGCGCCAGCCTGGGCTTGTGTCGCGACGCCGTCAAGGATTAGATCGAGGCAGTGGCGCGCTTCCTCGCGGGTAAGAGAACGGCCTGCCGTTGGCCCCTGCCCGAGATCGCGCAGGAGCGGCTTCATCGCTTCGGGATCGACCGTGGCTGCCATGGCCTGATCCTACAGGATGGGCTTTCTAACAGCGCGGACGCTGCGGACGTACAGATCCTTCGTCCGAACACAACCCCAAGCGTCGCAGCAGCGGGAGGCTGCCACTGCCGCGAGTGCGCCGTCGCTAAACGAAGCCCCTCAGCGTGATCGCCTCGGCAACTCGCTCGACAGCGATGCGATATGCGGCGCGCCGGAATGGGATACTGCGCTCGCGCGATAGCTCGCGAACCCGCTGGTAGGCGAGAAGCATCATGCGTTCGAGCTCTCCGTTCACCCGCGCCTCTTCCCAACGGAACTGCTGGATGTTCTGCGTCCACTCAAAGTATGAGACGGTAACGCCGCCGGCGTTCGCCAAAATGTCCGGCACGTTCATCGTCCCTCGCTCGGTCAGCGCGACATCCGCTGCCTCGGTAATCGGCCGGTTCGCCGCTTCGATGATGATGCGCGCCTGTACGCTCCGCCAATTGTCTTCGGTGATGACGGCGTCAAGTGCTGCTGGTATTAAAACGTCAACGTTCAGCGCGAGTAGCTCATCGTTAGAGATGCCGTCGGCGCCAGGATAGTCGCGCAGTGTTCCGCCGTCCCGCACCATAGCCTCCAGCGCCGCGACATTTATGCCGTCGTCGCGGCGGATCCCGCCAGAGAGGTCGCTGACGGCCACAATGCGGAAGCCGCCTTGCGCCGCCAGGCGCGCTGTCCATGAGCCGACGTTTCCATACCCCTGGATCGCGACGGTAGTGGCGCCCGGTTCGCGGCTCAGGTCGCGGCAAACCTCTCTAAGCAAGATCGAGACACCGCGGCCTGTGGCGGAGTCGCGCCCGTACGAGCCTCCCAGCGCAACCGGCTTTCCAGTGACAATGGCCGGGGTATAGCCGTTACTCTGTCCATAAGCATCCATCATCCACGCCATGACCTGTGCGTTCGTGCCCATATCCGGCGCTGGAATGTCGCGATTGACGCCAATGATGTGCGCGATGTTTTGGGTGTAGCGCCGTGTGACGCGATTCAGCTCGTTTAGCGACATGGTGGTCGGATCACACTGTACGCCGCCCTTCGCACCTCCGAATGGCAGATCGATCAGAGCGCACTTCCAGGTCATCAGAGCAGCGAGCGTTCGCACCTCGTCTAAGTCCGCATTGGGGTGATAGCGAATGCCCCCTTTGTAGGGCCCGCGCGCGCCACTGTGTTGCACCCGGAAGCCCGGGAACACGCGCACGCGGCCATCGTCCATACGGACGGGCACTTCCACGTGGAGTTCGCGGTAAGGCATTCTGAGGAGCAGCCGGATGTCATCGTCTAGATCTAGGTCGTCGGCTGCCTGCTCGAAGAGGCGGACCACCTCCTCGTAGTTGGAAGTCGGCGGGATTGTCGTAGTAACCACTGGCAGCCTCCCTATTGAGCCGGATGGCCGTCTCAGTCTACGTGTTTGGATTTCGTGCCGAAATAGGCCTGAGAGTATACAGTTAAGCGGCTAGCCATATGGTTGAAGGGGATGGTAGACTTGACTTCGAATTTGTGGGCCTGGCCCAATGGCCGTCTGCGGAACTCAGGGAGGGAGCACCGCTTGTCTGAGGCGGTACAGCGTTCGAGCGAAGGGCAGCATTCGCTCAAGTCCGAGGGAAGGGGATTCTAACAGGCCGTATGCGCCTCCTGATGTATAGCCAGGATGGCATGGGACTAGGTCATCTTCGACGCACCCATAACATCGCCCGCGAGATCCTGGCTCGTGAGCCAGAGGCAGCCATTCTGGTTGTGGCCGACTCACCAGTCGCTCCGTTCTTCACACCAATTCCAGGCATGACGTTCCTCAAGCTTCAGACCATCGTAAAGATCGGCGATGGGGAGTGGCGTGCCAGCAAGGAAGCCACATCTATTGATGATGCAGTCGAACAACGCGGCGAGCAGATAGTAGATGCGTTCCGCGAATTTCAGCCTGACGTCATCTCTGTCGACCACATGCCCCTCGGGGCGCGCGGCGAGTTGAAGCCTCTGTTGGATGCGGTATCCGGAGGGGCGAAATCGCCTCGCATGGTGCTTGGGCTGCGTGATGTGCTCGACACACCCTCGACGATCCGCGATGCATGGGATCAGCTGGGGGCGTATGACTACTTGGAACGATACGAATCCGTCCTGATCTACGGCTGCAAGGACGTCTACGACGCGGAAGCCGCCTACAACCTGAAGCCTCGCGCACGAGATGTTACGTACTGCAATTATGTGGCGCCGCGCAAGGATAGCGGGCCAGCGCCGGTGAAGGACCAACAGCCCTTCGTTCTGGTCATGGGTGGCGGTGGCGCGGATGCTTTTCCATTGGCTAAGGCGTTCCTCGATGCCATGCCGAAGATTCTTCATTCTGCTCCGTTGCGAGCGCTGATCATTACCGGTCCGAATATGCCACAGGGTGATCGGCAGGCACTGATCGACCAGGCTTCGGGCAGCTCTGTCGACATCGAGACGAGCGTTCAGGATCCCACTGCATTGCTAAAACGCGCCAGCGCCGTGGTAACCATGGGTGGTTATAACAGCCTGGTCGAAGTACTGCAGTGGCGCAAGAAGGCCCTGGTTGTGCCGCGTCGCGCGCCAAGCGCGGAGCAGGAGCTCCGCAGCCGGCTCTTCGCCGACCGTGGCTTGGTGCGCATGCTCGATCCGGAGATGCTCTCTGCCGAGACACTCAGCGACGCACTCCTCTCACTTCTCCATGACGACGGCGTCCCAGTAGCGTCGAACGTGCCGCCCTTGGACGGCGCGCCTCGGGCCGCAGCCCTCCTCCTGAATGGCGGCGCGCTGGAAGATGCGCCGCACGAGACGATCGCCGTCCCGAACTAGGGAAGGAGCAGCCTTACCATCCACGCCACCGGACAGCGCGTTCGGTGGCGATCTGGTCGAAAGGTGATGAACGTGCCGGCTCTGGGATATGTCATTCGGATGTTCCCCCAAGTCTCCGAGACGTTCATCGCGAACGAAATCCTCTCCCTAGAACGCTTGGGCATCCCCCTCCGTATCTACTCGTACCGGCACCCACGCGAAGACGTCCAACATGAGTGCGTGAGACTGATCCAGTCGCCGATAACCTATCTGCCTGACCCAATCCAACGTAATCTGCCGGAGCTATTCGCAGCGCAGTTCGCGCTCGCTACCGCCGAGCCGGCACGTTATCGGGATGCCCTCCGTCACGTCGCGGGTGAATCGGTCGCCGCCCGGAGCATCGAGCCGTGGAAGCGGTTGCTACAGGCCGGATATCTGGCGCGACTCCTGCAGCACGGTCAAGTCGAACGCTTGCACGCGCACTTCGCGCACGGTTCGACGCACGTGGCCATGGTGGCGTCGATGCTCACCGGACTGCCCTTCAGCTTCTCAGCGCACGCGCGCGACATTTATAGCGACGCGAGTCCGCGTCTGTTGCGCAAGAAGATCGCGGCGGCACAACTGGTACTAACCTGTACTCATGCCAACCAGGAGTACTTACGATCGCTGGTCCCGCCCGCAGAGGCAGCGAAGATCAGCGCTGTGTACCACGGCGCGGACCTCGAAAAGTTCGCGTATGACAGCCGCCCGACGGAGCAGTATCCGCCCGTCATCCTGTCGGTAGGCCGGCTCGTGAAGAAGAAGGGCTTTGGCGACCTGCTGCGGGCCTGTCGAGTGCTAGCTGACAAGGGCGCGTCGTTCCGATGTGTCATCGTAGGTGAAGGCCCCGAGCGCGCGCGGCTCGAGATGCAAGTGCAAGCACTCGGGCTGGATGCGTGCGCGTCGTTGCCAGGCGCCTGCACGCAAGAGCAGCTGGTCGAGTTCTATCGCACGGCGACGGTGTTCGCCCTGCCATGCAAGGTCCTGAGTGACGGCGACCGAGACGGTATTCCAAACGTCCTTGTCGAAGCGATGGCTTGCGGAATCCCCGTAGTATCGACGCCCGTTTCGGGGATTCCGGAGCTCATTAGCAGCGGTGACTCAGGCTTGCTGGTGTCGCCGGAGAACACGGCCGAGCTCGCGGGCGCGATCGAATTATTGCTGCGCGATGGAGATCTGAGGCGGCGGCTCGCCGTGGGCGCGCGAGCGGCCGTTGCCGAGCGCTTCGACTCGTCTGCCTGCGCGCGCGAGCTGGCCGATCTATTCGCGCTGAGAACCGCGGCAGTGCTCTCATGAGTACGCGGCGGCCGGATAGTGAGGCCCGCCGTAGGGCGTCTGAGGAGCGTCAAAAGGCAAGGCGCGCGAGAAAGAAGGCGGAGCGTATGCTCACGTCTGACGAAGGCCTGCCCGCGCCGTACGTCATCCGGCGCCTCAGCCCCTACGCGCTGAAGCACTGGCCCGCCATCGTCCTCGCGCTCCTCCTTTTGGCTGCACAGACGGGACTTGCGCTACTGGGCCCATGGCCGATGAAGTTCATCCTCGACGAAGTGATTTTGGACGGCGGCAACAATGTCCGGACGGAACTGTCTGGGCGGGCGCTTGGGGTCCTCGTGGGCGTGTGCTCCTCTCTGGTCGTGATGGCCGTGGCAAGCGGCTTCATTGCGCTGCTCGAGGCGTACTTCGTGAGCAGGGCGAGCAGGCAAATTGTCTTCGACCTCCGGGCCTCGTTGTTCAGTCACGTGCAGCGCCTTTCGTTACAGTTCCACAGCCAAAAACGGACAGGTGATCTGATCCAGCGTGTAACAAGCGATGTTCGCTCGCTGAAGGACCTGTTTACGGATACGGCCGTCAACTTGATCCATAGCGCGTTCTATCTCATCGGTATGACGATCGCGCTGTTGCTCCTTGACTGGCAACTGGGCTTGGCGAGCATGGCCGCGACACCATTCCTGATCTTGCTCACGGTCTTCAATACCAGAACGGTCCGTCGTTACAGCCGGGTTGAGCGCGGGAGCGAAGGGCAGCTGTCCACGGTCTTGAGTGAAACACTGGGCGCTGTTCGCCTGATCCGCGTGTTCAACCAAGAGGACGAGGCGCGCAGCCGCTTTTCCCAGCAAAACGTGATCACCTCAGAGAGCGCATATCAGGCGAACCTTGCTACGGCTAAGTTTGCCTGGGTCATCGATCTCTTCCGCGCACTCATCTCCGCCGCGGTCCTCGGTTTCGCAGTGCAGCGCGTTATCTCTGGTGGCATGTCGGTTGGCTCTATGGGTGTGTTCCTCGCCTATGTGAACCAGTTCTATCGTCCCATTCGAACAACGATGAAGGAGATCACCAACCTGAGCGCAACCATGGCTAGGGCGGAGCGCGTGGTCGATCTTCTCGACACACCAGAGGGCGTCGTTGACGAGCCGGACGCGCAGCCTGCCGAACGGTTTCGCGGCGAAATCGAGTTCCGCGACGTTTCCTTCGGCTATGAATCATCATCTCTCGTTCTGCAAAGCACGAACCTGCGTATCCCCGCGGGCAAGACAACGGCTGTTGTTGGTCCAACGGGCGTTGGGAAGACTACCCTCATCTCCCTAATCCCGCGGCTATACGACCCGAGCGGCGGCACGGTGCTCATCGACGGCCACGACATTCGCGAGTTCACGCTCAGGTCTCTTCGCGATCAAGTGAGCGTCGTGCTTCAGGAGTCGGTGCTCTTTCGCGCGAGCATTTTCGAGAACATCGCCTATGGCCGCGCGAACGCTACTCTCGACGAGATAGTGGAAGCCGCCAAGGCTGCTAACGCCCACGAGTTCATTACGCAGTTCCCGAACGGCTATGAGACGGAAGTAGGTGAGCGCGGTGAAACGCTCTCCGGTGGCCAGCGACAGCGCATTGCAATCGCCCGAGCGATGATCCGAGACGCCCCGATCCTCATTCTCGACGAGCC
>JBKKBW010000416.1:0-3449 GCA_046713635.1 Dehalococcoidia bacterium | reverse complement strand
GCGTCAACTACGTGATTAGCTCGGGTCTCGTGGCTATCTCGGTCGGAATGGAGCACCGGGAGAAGATGCTTCCGCTCTGGCGAGAGAAGTACTCGTGGATATTCCCGTACTACCTTGTTTTTGGGCTACTCGCTGCTGCCTTGGCTGCCGCCTACCTGAAGTTGGGCGTCGTTGGCCTCCTTGCCTTCGCCGCGCCGCCATTCATGATGCGTTTTGCGTTCAGTCAGTACGTTTCTAAGACAGAACAGACGGTGTTAGAGCTGAAGGAAAAGAATGCTGAGCTAGAGTCTGCGAATCGCAACATAATGGCAATGACGCGCCAGCTCACAGAGACGTACGATGGCACGCTGGAGGCGCTGGTCCTGGCGCTAGATGCCCGCGATCACGAGACGAAGGGCCATTCGTTCCGCGTGGCGCAATACGTGATGACCATGGCGAAACACATGGGCGTCGAGCCCGATACGTACGAGTGGGTTGATATGCAGCGCGGGGCGCTGCTTCATGACGTTGGCAAGATTGGCGTCCCTGATCACATTCTACATAAGCCCGGGCCGCTTACCCCGGAAGAGTGGAACGACATGAAACGCCATCCTCACATCGGTCACGAGATGCTGAAGGAAATCTCATTTCTGTCGGGGGCGGCGAGCATTGTCCACTCGCACCACGAGCGCTTCGATGGCAAGGGCTACCCCCGTGGACTGTACGGAGACGAGATTCCTCTGGGAGCTCGTGTATTCGCAGTGGCCGATGCTTTTGATGCGATGACTTCGGACCGCCCTTACAGACGTGCTCTAACTTCGCACATGGCCCGCGAGGAAATTGTGCGCCATAGTGGCACCCAGTTTGATCCGGACGTAGTTCAGGCCTTCCTCTTGGTGTATGACCGGATAGCGAGGGATTCGGCGGGGCAAAACGCTTATGCCAAGGTTGCATAGGTGAAGCGATAGCCGGGAAAACAATCAGGGACGGCTAAATGCCGTCCCTGATTCCCTGTTCATTCTTCCCTTAGCCGTTGCGAATGCCAAGGATCTCAGGTGCAAACGGGGCAACGGCCGCTGCTATCACCAGACCGACCGCTAAGCCCTTCTGTATGAGCCTCATGCTCTCCCCTCCCTTCCTAGCAGGTCTCCTGGTCAGTAGCCGTCCGGGTGACAAAAACTGACCAGTCAGTTTCTATGTACGCCCAGGACCGAGTAGATGTCAAGTCCGACGGCGTAGAAAGCGACCGTGGCGTCATTTTCTCGCTTCGGATAAGCCGTCGTGGCAACCAATCGGGGCTCGGTTGACAGGCCTGCCGGAGACGGTATGATGAAGCCAAGGATGGGCTAGGCCGAGGGGTTTCAGGCATGCAAATCGACTGGCAAAAGACCATCGAAGAGATTCTGGCGGACAAGATGGCCTGCCCGCGCTGCGGCGCGTTCACGGAAGAAGTAGTTGCGGGTTACACCCGTGAAACTTGGGGCGCTGATTACGCGCCGCGCTGCCGGTTCTGTACGAAGAAGGAAGACTGCGAGTCTCGCAAGCTCGTCGTGCTGTGTGGTGCGTGCGCGACCGAGCTACGCCTTCGCTCCCGCCCCGTCGATCAGGAGACGCTGATGATCATGCTCCTGACCGATTGCCGCAAGGATCTCGACGAATGTCTTGACTACCTCCTTGAATTCTGGCAAGAGGACCTAGACGTACCGCCAGATGACCAAGAGAAACGCCTGGAGGAGTACGACCCGGACGCGTTCGAGGAGGAGAATCAAGCTCGTCAGCGTCTTGAGGAGGAATACCTGTCCTACCACCGCTGGTTTCGCGACCACGCGTTGCGCATCCCTGAACCCGGTTGGCGCGCCGAGTACGCCGAGGAGATCCTTGGACTCGGGTACGAGACCCAACTAGGCGAGTAAGTAGCGGAAGCACTACGCGCTCTCTCCCGGAGGGCCGTGTCTACTAGCGGCCCGGCCCAACAGATGCGGTCGCAACGAACGATTCTTCCACGCGAAGTAGCAGCTCCTCCAGTCCCCAGCCCTGCTTGGCGGAAACGAGCACCGCTTCCGGTCGAACCGTGGCCAGTCCGAGGTGTTCATCCGCGAGTTCCTGGAGATCGGTGATCTGTTCGTCGGCCCCGCGCAGCCGGTCGACCTTGTTTAGAGCGATAACCCTGGGTTTGTCCGCGAGTCCCAGCCCGCGCAGCGTGTCATCCACAGCTTGGCTCTGCTGTGCAGCTTCGGGGTGGGTGATGTCAACAACGTGCAATAGCACGTCAGCATCGGCGAGCTCCTCCAGTGTTGCCTGGAACGCGGCTACGAGTTGCGTCGGCAATTTCTGGATAAAGCCTACCGTGTCGGTGAGAAGAGCTGGCCGCCCGCTGGGCAGACGCCGGCGCCGAGTGGTCGGGTCGAGTGTAGCGAAAAGCTCGTCCTCAACTCGTACGTCAGCCGCGGTTAGCCCGCGCATGAGTGTGCTCTTGCCGGCGTTTGTGTAGCCGACCAACGCCACAATCGCTACGCCTGCCTGCTGTCTTCGATCGCGATAGAGGCGACGCTGCTTGCGTACCTGCTCGATCTCGCGCTTTAGCCGGATGATCTTGTTTCGCGCGAGGCGCCGGTCCGTCTCAATCTGCGTTTCTCCAGGACCGCGAACGCCGACCGCACCGGCCGCGCCGCTCCGCCCGAGGCTGTCCAAGTGGCTCCACTGCCCCGCTAATCGTGGAAGCAGGTACTCGGCCTGGGCAAGCTCCACCTGCAGCCGCCCTTCGCGTGTCCGAGCGCGCATCGCAAAGATGTCGATGATTAGCGCTGTTCGATCGAGCACCTTGACGGCTAGCGTGCGCTCAAGATTCCGCTGCTGCGAAGGCGACAGTTCATCGTCGAAGACCACCATCGTATAGCCCGAGCTATCGCGTTGCTTCGCGATCTCCCGGACCTTGCCCGCTCCGATATACGTCGCGGGACTGGGCGAGCTGAGCTTCTGAATAGTTCTTCCTGCGACCGTGGCACCGGCTGTCAGTACGAGTTCAGCAAGTTCCTCTAGTGAGGTCTGTGCGCTCCACCCATGGGCCGGAGACCCGACTTGCCGTCGCTCGACAGCGACAAGGAACGCCCGCTCAGGCTCGAGCGCAGTTGTGTGTAGCTTTCTCGCGATTCGTTCGCCTCCTTCACCAAGAATAGCATGGCTATTGGCGCGCCCTAGACAAGCAGACCACGGCTGCGCTACGGTCTGCGCGAGAACCGCTGTGAACGTACTGCTAATAGGTTCGGGGGCACGTGAACACGCGCTCGCGTGGAAGCTACGCCAGTCGCCCCGACTTACGGACCTCTTCTGCGCCCCAGGTAATCCCGGAATGGCCGGCGTCGGCAGCAATCTCCAGATTTCCGACAGCGACCACGATGCCATCGTGCGCGCCTGTCGCGAGCACCGAATCGACCTCGTTGTCGTCGGCAACGAAGACCCGCTCGCCGCCG
>JBKKBW010000415.1:0-2618 GCA_046713635.1 Dehalococcoidia bacterium | reverse complement strand
CGCCCCACAACACAAACTCCATCCACCATGAGTCAGCGATCTGAGGTTCGCCCGTTTCGTCAAGGTTCGCGGCTAGGTACGCAAAGAATGCGTAACCTGCTGCCACGCCTCCTGCCAAAAGGGACAGAACACCGCTGGCAAACAGCAGGACTGGGCCACGCCAGCGGGACACTCCACCTCGACTCATCGGCGCGGTCACTCTCGTTCCGCGTCCTCGAATGCTTGTGGATAGATCAGCTGGCCCTGGTAGCTCTCATCGTAGTTCGAGAGTTTGCGCACCATGAAGACGGCGTCGGGCGCACCTGGGGGCGGCGGCTCGATACCAAGTGGCCGCGCCCGCTCGAAGCCGAAGCGCGGGTAGTAGTTGGGGTGGCCGATTAGCATGACAAGCGGCTCCTTCGTCTCGTCGGCGCGCGAAATACTTTCGCGCATGAGCGCGCTGCCAATGCCGTCGTTCTGACGCTTCGGCGCGACAGCGAACGGGGCAAGCGAAAGCACGCGCACCTCGTCGTCCGCGCGCCGCAACGTGGCATAGCTAATCATGACATGGCCGACAATCTCGCCACCTTGTTCGGCGACAAGCGTAAGATCCGGCAGGTAGCAGTCGCTTTCGCGGAGCAACTCAACGAGGCGCGCCTCCATGCGCCGCCCAAACGCGGCCTCAACGATGGTCGAGATGGCTTCGTGATCCGAAGGCGCTTCGGCCCGGATTCGGAGCCTCTCGTGCTCACTCACAAAACGCTTCATGCCAAGAAGAGATCGGGTTGAGCCCGAAGCGAAGAGATTCCTCGCTTCGCTCGGAATGACACTTCGCTTCGGGCTGGACGACCAGTTGGGTCACGCTCCCAAGCGAACGGCCGTGCCCGAGACCGACACCATGAGCATTGAGCCACGAATCGATTCGTAGTCGATGTCTACGCCGACGATCGCGGACGCGCTCAGCTTCTCGGCCTCCTGCGTCATTTCAGCGAGAGCGAGGGTGCGCGCCTTGCGCAGCTCCTCCTCGTACGCGCCGGAGCGGCCACCGAAGACGTCGCGCGCGGTCGCCATGAGATCGCGAATGACGTTGGCGCCGACGATCGCTTCGCCGGTGACGACGCCGAGATACTCTGAGATGCGCTGGCCTTCGACGTCAGGAGTTGTGGTTACGATCATTCGTTTCCCCCTTACTACTGACCCTTGAGCCGCGCTTCTTGCTCGGACTTGCGGCGCGCGGCCGTCTCGCTACCCGTGAGGTCTTCGTAGGCGCCATCGCGCCACTCCAGCGCTGCCTTCATCCCCTTCTCGGCGGCGATGCGGTAGAACTCTTTCACGCCGGGCGCCTGGCGCGCGCGCGAGTCCATCTCAGCCGACATGCGCTGGATGGTGCGGGCGCCCATCATTTCGAGCGCGATCGTGACGATGCGCTTGTTCGCGGCGAGCACACCCGGATCGATGCGGCACATGCGGTCAGCGAGGGCTTCGACGGTCGACTCGAGCTGGTCGAACGGGACGGCTTTGAGCACGAGGCCGATACGCGCTGCTTCCACGCCGGAGACTTGATCGCCGGTCAACAAGAAATACTTCGCCCACTGCGGACCCACGAGATACGTCCACATGTGGTTGACGGGCGAGCCTTGATTTCGCACGGGCGGGAAGCCGAGCACAGCGTCCTCGGCCGCGACGACCAGGTCGCAGAGGAGCGCGAGGTCCGTTCCGCCGGCGAGGCAGTACCCGTGCACCTGCGCGATGACCGGCTTGTGTAAGTCGAGGATCGTGTTGCGCAAACGCTGGTCGCGCTCCAGGTACCAAACATCGTCATCGAACTCGCGCCAGCCGCGGCGACCGTTGGCACCAGGCGCGTGCGACTCCTCTTCTCGGTAGGTCATCGAGATGTCGTAGCCGGCGCTGAAGGAGCGGCCGTTCGCTTTCAGGATGATGACGTGGACGCCGGCAGTGGAATCGGCACGCCAGAGCGCTTCGGCAAGCTCGCGCTGGAGCTTGGGCGTCATCGCGTTCAGCTTGTCCGGGCGGTTGAGCGTGATGCGGACCTTGCCGCCATCTTCTTCGTAGAGAATGCCTTCGTAGTCCATGATTCCTCCTACTTTGCTGACACGTCTTCACGCAGGAATGTCGCAACGTTGTCGATCAACTCTTTGTGATTATCGCGGAAGTGGTTCATGATCGGCGCAATCACGAGCCGTGAGCCGGCGATTGATGCGTGGAGCTTTGCCGCGGTGGATGCCGGATGGATGGGATCGTCGGGGTGAGCGACGATTAGCGTCGGGATAGTGATCTCACTGAAGCGCTCTTCGGGAAGCGCGGGGCCGTTGAGCAGACCACGGATCGCGAAGGGTGTGGCGTTCGGGTGGACGGTGCTGAGCCAATCACGCATGAGTTCGTACTGCTTGGGATCGCTCTCCTTCATCTCAGTGTATTGCGGGAGTTGCATGACGATCTCGGCGGCCTTCTCGCGGCCGACGGCATCGACTAACGATGCGAGGCCGCAGAATACCTGCTGCGCCGTTTCGATGGTGGCTGCGAGCGGTGGTGGCGCAACGAGGACGAGCTTCTCGACTCGCTCCGGGTGCTCAAGCGCGAAGACAATGCTCGCGCCTGCACCCATCGAGCCGCCGCCG
>JBKKBW010000414.1:0-4447 GCA_046713635.1 Dehalococcoidia bacterium | reverse complement strand
TGCGCGTCGCCGTTGTCCTCGCCCGTGTTGTGGTGCTTATAGTCGGGCCGCTCCGGCGCCTGCCGCTCGACCAGCGCCCAGAAGTCTTCCCAGAGGCCAGGCTCGTGGTCGTTCACCCAGATCGATGCCGTGATGTGCATCGCGCTAACCAAGCAGAAGCCCTCGCGTACGCCTGAACGGCCGACGATCTCCTCGATCTGCTCCGTGATGTAGTAGATCGCGCTGCTTCTTTGTCGTGAACCAGAGGTACTCCGTCAGCGATGTCATGCGCCTATCCCACCGGCAGCCGCTCTAGCATTCCCGCGCTGAACTGTAGCACGAGCGCCGCATCGACCGCGTCCGTTGTGCCGTCTTCGCTGACATCCGCGCCCTCGGCGCAGGAGAAGCCCGTCCGCAGTCCGGTGATAACTTGGAGTAGCAACAGCGCATCCACCGCCGACGCAGCGTAGTTGCAATTGACATCGCCGTAGAGTCTCGGCTCCATCTCGCGAACGTCCACCTCCCAGCGCAACGTCGCTGCGCCATCGAGCGAGGCGGTCCGAAACGAGATCATTGTGCCGTCGCGGCCGCAGCCCGAGATCAGCTCATCCGAAGCGACGAGCAAGTGCGAGAAGCCCGACTCCCCGCCAGCGTGCTCGACATCGACGCTCCCGCACACCGTGCCGTCGATCAGTGCCTCGAGTATCGTGCCGGGAGGGGGCGCCTCAGCGGTTCGTCGTTCCGCCCAGAGCCACGAGTGCTGCCGGATCGCGGTCAAAGGCTGGACTTGCAGGCCGCCGCCAGCTGTCTCCGCGAACGGCTCGTAAAAGCGCACCTCAGGCGCGCTCAGACCGCCGACCCTAAAGCGCAGGGAATCGCCGGAGATTGGACAGCCCGCCCGCTCGTCCGCTCCAAGGACGTCGAACACGAAATTGAGACCGGTCTGTTCTCCCGTTGTCATCCCGGAACCGCACTCCTGCCCGTTGAAAACAGCCTCCATCAGCGTGCCTTCCGGCGCGCGCCGGTCCTCCAGCAGCGCAATGCCGCCGATGACAGCAATATCGCTAGGCCGCGCTCCGAAGTCTTGGTCTACGACAGCGCCCGCACTGGCTGTTAGCTCAACTGACTCGGCGCCGGTCACATTCCAGGGCAGCCGGACCTCGGCGCAGTAGTCCTCTACGTACGGGTTGAAAAGGAACGACGTGTCCCCGCAGTCGGTCCTGAACTCGTGCGGAACAGCTCGCAGCGTGTAGGTCGCCGGCTCAAGGCCGTCAAATCGATACGTTCCGTCCGCGCGTGTTGTCGCTATGCGCTGCGGGCTGCCGGCGCGCTCCAACGTGACCTCGCGGCCGGGCAGGCCCGGCTCGGCCGCGTCGCGAACGCTGTCGCCATCGAGATCGTGAAATATCGCGCCTCGGATCACGGCGGCGCCGCCGCCGGAGGCCTCCTCGGCGGAGAACCCGAACAGCAGTATGACAACAACGAAGGCCAAGCGTCTCATGGTCATAGTCTAGCGCGGCGAAGGGCCGCTCATTTTGAGCGACCCTCGCCGTTTGTTCAGTCGTGCCGGCCTACTGCGTACTACCAGGGGCGCTGTGCGTCGCGACGTTCCAGATGCCGTCATCGAACGACAACGCCACGTCCTGGATATCGTCCGAGGCGTACGGATACACGCGCACGGTAGCTGCCTCCGCTTCGAACGTAGATGCGTCGGCGTCGTAGCAGACCTGCCCTGCCGCCGTGCATTCTGCCGCCGCCACTATGCGGTCGACCGCTGGAAAACTCTGAATGCCTCCGGCTACCACGTACGCCTCGACGGCGTCGATAACTTCCTGTGGTACTTCGCTGCTCAGCGGTGCCGTCGGCGATCTTGCTGGCGCCGCCGGCGAACCTGCTGACGCCGTCGGTGAACCGTCCGCTGGCTCCGTCGGCTCCGCACCTGGCGTTGCAGTGGCGATCGGCTCGCCATCGCCGTTGTTTCCGTCGTCATCATCACCGCACCCTACTGCGGCGACCGAGAACGCGAAAAGCGCTACTCCAAGAAATAGTGCTCGTATCATGTGGTTTCCTCCTTCGGCACTTCTTGCAACTCTTGCTTGCATGCAGCTCATTGCTGCCTACGGATAGGACGCAGCCGCGCCCGTTGCGGTTCCCTTCTAAGATAGACAAATGTTAACCATTTCACACAGCCAAGGGGAACGGCTCGTTTGGAGGTGCCACTACGAGCCCGCCCAAGAGACCATCCTTTAGCATTGGCCCCTTCGATATACTCCCCGCCAGGATGAATGCGATGGAAGTGCTGCCTATTCGGCCTCGCCGTAGGCCACCCGAGCCGATCTCTAAAGTCCGACTGCTAACAAGCCGCCTGCGTGTCCTGCCGGACTTTATCATCCTCGGCGAGATGCGCGCCGGTACGACATCGTTGTACCGGTATCTTGCAGAGCACCCGCAGGTCCTCCCGGCGTGGGAAAAAGAGCTGCACTACTTCGATAGGCTCTACTCGAATGGCGTCGCCTGGTACTGCGCTCACTTTCCCATGCGAACTGCTATGCAGTGGCACAGGCTCATGCACGGCGGCAGAGCCCTTACCTTCGAAGCAACGCCAGACTATCTGATCTACCCGGACACGGCCCGGCGTATCGCCGGTGTCGTGCCGCGGGCAAAGCTCATCGCGCTCGTGCGCAATCCCGTGGACCGGGCCTACTCGCACTATCAGTTCAATATCAGGTTCGAGGGCGAACGCCACACGTTCGAGCAGGCCGTTAAGCGCGAGCCTAAGCGACTGGACGGCGAGCGGGAAAAGCTGCAGAGCGACCCCGACTATCGCAGCCGGAAGCTCAGACGATACTCGTACACTTCCCGCGGTGTCTACGTCGACAATCTACTGGCGTATGAGCGGTACGTAGCTCGCGAGCAGATGCTTGTGATAAAAAGCGAAGACTTCTTCAACAAGACCCAGGAGACCTACGACCGGGTTCTGGAGTTCTTGGAATTGGCGCCATGGCGCCTCGGCTCAACCCAATCTGTTAACGCCATCGCGTACGGACAAGAGAAGCCGCCGGGCTACGAAGAGTTGCGCGAGTTCTACGCCCCGCACAACCAGCGGCTGTATGACTACCTGGGGCGCGATCTGGGCTGGTAAACGTCGCTGCCGCCCTTATGTGGACGGCGGCGTTCGATCGTGCTCGCTCGCGGCCTACTTCTTGGCGATGTAATAGTTGTTCAGTATGTCGCCTTCAACCTGCTTGACGTCGACGTTATTGAAGCCAGCTTCGCTGAACAGCTCCAGCGCCTTTTGCGTGCCCCACATGGTGCCCAGACCTTCGCCGTTCAGGGCCAGGGACACGGTCATGCAGTGCATGGTTGAGATGCTGTAGAACGCTGGCGCCAGCGGATGCTCCAGATTCTCCTCCAGCTTGCTGGAAGCGCCAATGTCCGTGCAGAGGAACACGCCGCCCGGACGCACCAGATTATGGATATTCTTCAACACCTGGCGCGGCTTTGCCTGGTCGTGGATCGCATCGAAGACAGTCACCAAATCGAACTGCTCTCTGCCGTCCATCTGGGCAACGTCCTGTGCCTCAAACTTCGCATTCTTCAACCCCATAGATCCGGCTTCCTTGCGCCCCGCGGCGACACCCTCTTCTGAGAAGTCGTAGCCGGTGAACCGGCTATTGGGGTAGGCCTGCGCCATCACATTGATCGCATGGCCGGAGCCGCAGCCGAGGTCGGCGACGTCGATCCCTGCCTGGAGCTTTTCGATGAGTCCGGGCACCAGGGGCAGCGTCACATCCAGCAGCGTCGCGTCGACGATGTCGGAACTCATCGCGCACATCAGCTGCTGGAAGTTCTTGTACTCCGAATACGGGACGCCACCGCCCTTTCGGAAGCTGTCCACAACAGCGTCCTGCACAGCGGCCATCTCAGGAAGGAATTCTGCCATCGTGCAAAGATTGCCCGGTCCGGCGGCGCGCGTGAGGGATGCCGCGTGCTCTGGCGGCAGCGTGTACTGCTTTTTTGATGCGTCGTAATCGACGATCTTACCTGTCACCATCGCTCCTAGCCACTCGCGGATGTACCGCTCGTTTAGGCCGGTCGCCTTCGCGATCTCGTCGCTGGTAGACGGTGGCAGCTCGGCCAGCTTGTCGAACAGCCCGGTCTTGTGGCCGATGCTCATCATGAGCGAGAGATAACCCCCGTTGAGTATTCCAATAACGTGCCCACCGAATGCCTCGGCTTTGGCGATGTCCAGTTCTTGTGCCGCAGTTGTCATGCCAGTCCTCCTAGAAGTGCGTAGAGTCCGCCGGATCGGAATGCCGGCGCAAAGCATTATAGGGGACGGTCGGCGGATCCTACCAGGTACAACGAGGCGGCGGCAGGCAACCGCCCGCCGCCGCCTCGTCGCGGAGAAGGCTGTCTTACGCGGCCCGGCTCGTGGGCGTCACTGCGTCGTGCGCCATGTCCGGAC
>JBKKBW010000413.1:0-4199 GCA_046713635.1 Dehalococcoidia bacterium | reverse complement strand
GGCCCATGTTCATGCTCAACGGCACCAGCGGGTAATGCTCTTGTAGCAGGTGTCCCACACAGTAGAGCGGGATCATCGGGCCGGGCACGTTCGTGCAGATCATATTGACGAGCGTGTTCTGTACGGTTACGCCTGCCAGCGCTTGGATAGGCACGGGCACGAACGAGCCCATTCGCATGAGCAGCTCGACCGCGCCGGCCTGGTTGTCCTTTTTGAGCGTTTCGGTCTGGTCTCGAATTTTCTGCAAGCGCACGGCCGCGTCGGGCTCGCCGATTGGCAGCGGAGACAGCATGCCCGAAACACGGTTACCCAGGGCGCCCTTTTCGTTCTCCAGGCGGACGTTCACCGGAATCATCACGCGGGGTTCGATGCCGTCGACGCGATGGCCGTGTCGCATGAGGTACTTGCGCAGTCCTCCGGCGAGAATCGCCAGCACAACGTCGTTCACGGTACCGCCGAGTGATGTGCGAATCTTTCTGATCTCAACGAACGACATCTCAGTCACGGCTGCCTGCCGTTCCTTGCTGAGCGAGGACGCTGTAAAAGGCATTCTCGGGGCTTGTGACGTCACCCACGGCATGGCCGTGCGGAACGCTCGCATGGCGTCGTTCCACTGTTGGACCTGCGGGCGCACGTCCAGCGCGTTCTTCTGCCACTCGCGTGCTGCGGCCACTTGCTCGCTTACGTTGTCCCAGAAGCCATCAATTATGCGTTCAGCCGTACTTGGCAACGGCGGCGGTTCGTATGGCTCCGGCTCTGGGGGCGCCGCGGGCTCCGGGCTGAGGTCAAGACACGCGAGCAGCAACTCGATGCCGGACACGCCATCCACCATGCAGTGATGCACCTTCGAGACGATGCCTGTCCGGCCGCCCTCCAGACCGTGGATCATGTACATTTCCCAAAGCGGTTTGTTGCGGTCCAACGCAGGCGCGAAGAGGCGGCTGCTTAGCTCCAGGAGATCGGCGTCCTTTCCCGGAGCTGGCATATGGACGTGGAAGACATGGTTGCGAATATCGAAGCCTGGATCATCTTCCCAAGTCGGATGGGCAATGCTGAACGGTACGAAGCTCACCCGCTGCCGGTAGCGAGGAATCAGCTGCATGCGCCCGCGAATCTGCTCCTGGAACGCTTCGAACGGTATCTGGCCCTCATACACCGCCAGTGAGCCGATATGCATCGGCGTATTGGGCCGTTCTAGATACAGGAATGCGGCGTCAGAGGCAGTGAGGCGGCGGGAGAGTTTGCCAGGCATGTCTCTTATGCTTTAGCTATGGCTAGTTAAGTGTTCTATCAGCTTACTCTCCACGCCGCGCGCTGTCCAGCGCTTGAGCGTTAACAATCGTGATATACTGCGGGTAAGGCGAACATGAACGAGGTTGGGGAGGGCCGGGGGATGAGCGCTCGAGTCGAGTCGATTCCAGTTGGGAATTTCGAAAGCGCAGATGTGCCGCTCTGGCGCGAAGCGCTCTTCGGCATCGACTGGCTAGCACTGCGCCTCTCTCCCGTCTACTACGGCATAGGCGTTCCCCGCGGTGACGGCTCTCCCGTCATTGTCATCCCAGGTTTTCTGGGGTCCGACAACTACCTGATCGAGTTGTACTACTGGCTCCGTCGCATCGGATACAAGTCGTACTACTCACGCATCGGACGCAACGCCGAGTGTCCGGACATGCTCACCGAGAAGCTCTTCCAAACCATGGACCAAGCGTACGAGGAGACAGGGCACAAGCTTCGGCTGGTGGGTCATTCGCTGGGTGGCCTCATTGCGCGCAGCGCCGCCGGCCAGCGCCCGGAGCAGGTTGAGCAAGTGATCACGCTCGCGTCGCCCTTCCGCGACATTCGCGTCCACCCGATGATTCTCGCCGCCGCCGGCTTTGTTCGCGGCCGCATCGTACGCGAGCGGGGCAACGGCCATGTCAAGCGCGGCTGTTACACCGGCAACTGCACGTGTCCGTTCGCCGAGTCGCTTCGCAACGACCTGCCGAACACGATCAAGCGGACCGCCGTGTACACCAAGACAGATGGGGTGGTCGATTGGCGCAGTTGCATCGAGGACGATGACAAGTACAACATTCGCGTTGAAGGCACCCACTCCGGCCTGGCCTTCAACCCCCAGGTCTATAAGACCGTAGGCACGCTCCTCGCACAGAAGAGCGGACGGACCACCAAGCGCAAGTAGCCTTGCAGCCGGTGCAGGCCCTCTCAGGGGCAGTGGTTCTTATTCAGCAGAAGAACCGGCGATCTCTGGTAAGCGAGTCGCCTTACGCCCATCGCCGTTTACGCTCGATTGCAACGTCTCGTTTGCCCGGTTGAATAACCCCCGCGCCGTCTCGAGCGTTGCATCGTTCGCGGCCCGGTTCGCACTGATTACGCGCTGAAAGATCTCACGCGTTTCCTTCTGGGCCTCGGCCAGCTCGCCGAACCACTGGCGCGTGGCTTCTAGGGCGCGTCCCTGTGCCTTCGTCGTGTTCTCCACCACCGAACTGTATAGGCCCGAGACGTCGAATGGCGCTGCGATGAACTTCTTCGCCAGCTCTACGGCTTCGCGTTGATTCTCCTGTGCCTGTTCAATGAAGGCAGCCTGTACGCGGTGTCCGCGATCGTTCGCGGCCCGAACCGCGTCGATAACTGCGTCCGACGTATCGTTAACCGCTGCAAAGAACTTGGTTGCGGCGTCATTGCCAGCCATGATGCACCCCCTCCTTGGAGCTTATCGAGGTTCTTCCCAAACTATGATGGGCGGGTACCTTCTATGTGTCAAGAGGCAATCTCACTCATTATGGCCCCATTTTCAGCATCCAGACCGCTACCCAAATGTTGCGAGGCGTTCGCAAAGGTGTGAAAATGTCTTCCCAGCAGGTAGTCTTCTGCCTCCTGGCCGCTAGCCCCGTCTGAAAGGCAGGACTGAACGATGGCCGACCAGCAAAGCCAACAGAACGCTGACGTGGCTCAGCTTTGGCGCGATTGGCTCACCCAATCTGAACGTCAGGTAAACGCCTTCTTTGGTGAGGCGCTCAACCAGGACGTTTCCGCTAAGAGCGTGGCAGGGTTCATGGAGATGTACGCTACGCTCCAGCGTCTCCTGGCGGAGGGAATGCAGCGCTATTTGGCGTTCGTGAACATGCCTTCTCGAAGCGACGTAACCGGCCTCGGAGAAACGCTTCGCAGCATCGAGGACCGTCTTGCTAGGATCGAAGAGACGTTACAGATTGCCGCGGACGCCGTAGACGCTCGCGAGAGATCAGTGCTCCAACACGAGCCTCCTCGCACGCGACAGGCCCCGCCGTTCCCGGACATGCCCGGCACGATACCTTCCTTCAATTCTGGTAACTCCTCGGCCATCCCGGAGGAGCTGCGCCGCTAGTTCATTCGACTGGCTACTTCCAAGGAAGGGGGCCTCCGCCGGTCGCATACGATTCCTGGTCAGCGATGCAGGACGCGTCGCTCGCCAATGAGTCGCCTGCCGCTGGCCGATGCCAGGCTGCCGGAGCCGACATGGTAACTGAAGACCAGACTCCGCCACTGACCGATCAGCTCCGTCGCGAGACGCGGCTTACGTTCGACCGCGCTCGCAAGAGTATCGATGTCATCCTTGGCCGCAAGGAACCGGACGTTGGTCTCACGCCCAAAGACACTATCTACAGCAAGGGCACGCTCCGCCTCTACCGCTACCATCCCATGACCGACGATGTCTACCGCGTGCCGGTCATCTTCGTCATGTCTCTCATCAGTAAGCCGTATATCCTCGACCTTGTTCCTGGCCAGAGCTTCGTCGAGTACCTGCTCAAGCAAGGCTTCGATGTCTTCATGATCGATTGGGGCGTTCCAAGGCCGGAAGACCATGTGCTCAAGCTCGAAGACTATGTGCTCGAACGGCTCCCTCGCTGTGTGGAGGAAGTACGCCGGGTAACGAAACAAGATGAGCACTCGATGCTGGGCTACTGCATGGGTGGCATTTTCGGTCTCATGTACGGCGCCGCCTTTCCGGATGGTGGCCTGAAGAACCTTATGACTGTCGCGACGCCCGTCAATTTCGAAGGCATGGGACTGATCCGCCACTGGGCCGACCCGCGCTGGTTCGATGTCGATCGCGTCGTCGATTCGTTCGGCAACATTCCTCCGGAAGCCGTCATGTCGTCGCTTGAGCTACTCCGGCCCTTCGATCGGCTCACCGGCTACATTCGTCTCTGGGACAACCT
>JBKKBW010000412.1:0-4774 GCA_046713635.1 Dehalococcoidia bacterium | reverse complement strand
GGCGGATGCGGCTTCTGCAGCGGCTTTGGGATCACGTTACGTTCCGGCATCCCGAAGAACTGGCCTTCGTAGCCGGGGTAGGGTGTCTCGGTCATCATGCGCACGCACTGGCGCGTCGCCTCTTCCCACATCAGCTTCTTCTCTTCGCGCGGCACGCCGAAGCCACCCAGCTCCATGTCCGAAGCCGACTCGCCCGTCCCGAACTCGACGCGTCCATCCGATACGAGGTCGAGCGTCGCGATGCGTTCGGCGACACGCGCCGGGTGGTTGTAGCGCGGTGGCATCAACGCGATGCCGTGGCCGAGCCGCATGTGCTTCGTGCGTTGGCTGGCCGCCGCGAGAAACACCTCGGGCGCGGTCGAATGCGCGTACTCCTCCAGGAAGTGGTGCTCGACCTCGAACACGTAGTCAAACCCAAGCTGGTCAGCCAGCTCGAGTTGATCGAGCGCGTTCTTCAACAGCTTGTGTTCGGCGTCGGGCTCCCACTGGTCCTTGTCGTAGGGGCGAGGGAGCTGGTGCTCGTAGAACAGTCCGAATTTCATCGCGATGCGTCCCTCGTAGCTGCGCGCCGTACCGAAGGCCAGGCTTCAGCCTGGCGGATGAGCGCGGTCATTCTAGCACGGGCCGAACGCGTGCCTTCAGCCAATCCGGACCGACAACATCGATATCGACCCGCCATCAAACCCCTGTGTGGGATAACTGAGTTGCTCCCCGCCACGGCAGAGCGCTATCGCGTAGAGAAACGGCAAGTAGTGATCTGGTGTTGGTATCGAAAGCTCCGCGGCGCGGCCCATCGTCTGGTACGCGATCAACGGCTCGTGGTCGTGGCTGGCGAGCAATTCCTTCGCCTGAGTCTCGAACTCGACAGCCCAATCGAGAGGCTCCCCTTCACGGTTGCCCCACGAATACGCGTGGAGATTATGCACCAGGTTCCCGCTGCCGAGAATGAGGACCCCTTCGTCGCGTAACCGCGATAGCCGCGCCGCTAGTTCGTAATGAAAGAGGGCGGGCTCTGTCCCGTCGATGCTCAGCTGGATGACCGGCACATCGGCTTCCGGGTACATATGCATCAAGACAGACCAGGTGCCGTGGTCAAGACCCCAATCGTGTTCGTCGAGATCGACATGCGTTGCCTTCAACAGCTCCGCAACCCGCGCGGCCAGCTCTGGATCACCGAGGGCCGGGTACTCGACGGCGAATAGCTCCTCCGGGAAGCCGCCGAAGTCGTGTATCGTCCGTGGGCGCTCCATGGCCGTGACCTGCGTGCCCCTCACGTACCAGTGAGCAGACACGCAAACGATTGCTCGCGGCTTGGGAAACGACGCGGCCAACATGCGCCAACTGTCCGTGTAGGGATTGGCGGTGATCGCGTTCATCGGGTTCCCGTGCCCGACGAACACGACAGGCATCGGCGGCTGCTGCTCCAATGCGTTAGTCATGATCTGACTTCCCGATTGCAGTTCACATAAGCCCAATCTGCTTCATCATCGACACCATGTCGTAGAAAAGCTTCTCCTCAACGATCTCGCTGTCTTTCCACAGCGCCACCGTGCAGAACTCGACTTCGAAGCTCTTGTTTGTCGGTGCCATCTCTTTGCCATCGGCGCCCTTCATGGGCCCCTTCATCGTCCCGGTAAACCTCGCGACGGAGCAGGTCCAGTCTCCGTAGCCGAGCAGCACCTTATACGGAATGTCTAGGTGGTTGTCCGGAAACGTCTTGAAGAATTCGATCGCTTCGGCCTTATGGTCAGGCCGGCCGCGCGTCGGCTCCGGCTGGCCGGGCCAGTAGACGGCGGTATTCGCTGCGTGCCGTTTTTCGAACGTATCCCAGTCCTGGGCGTTCCATGCTTCGTCCAGCGTTGTCATCAGCCGCATGTTCTCGTCGGCACTCATTGTAGACTCCTTCTGATACGTGTCTCGTCGAGCTAGCTGGTGAGCGTCATTCTATCATGAAGCCGGCCGAGCCTACCGAAATCCCGGGATGATCTCCTCCGAAAAGCGGAGCAGGCTCTTCGTGTGGAAGCGAGGCTTGCCGGAAGACGTGATCTCGCCGGCTCCGGGCGCTTAGCTGCAATAGTTTTGCAACGCTGAAAGCCGCTCGTGATATGGCCCGCTAACCAGCGCTCCCCTCATAGTGAGTACAGCCAACATAGGGGGAGCGTGAGTACGGGAGCATTAGGGAGTTGTCCTGGTCACGCATGCCGCTCGTCCCGACCTCCGCATCTCGGCGTTCCTAATCCATACGGTCTGCCCGGTCGGCGCCATCTTCCTGGTCGTCGCGGCCGCTTTGTTGGCGCTGCCTCGCTCTGGTGCCGTCGCAATCGAACCGGTGGTAAGCTACGTCGCCCTAGGCGACTCGATTACGGCCGCCCGCTACGACAACGATGGCGGGTACGTCACTCGATACAGCGATGTTCTGGCCGCGGACCTCGACGTTTCCGTCGAGCCTCAGAACTTCGCCGTGGGTGGCCTTCGGAGCGCCGGCCTGTTGGCATCGCTTCGAAACGACGAGGCGGTCCGCGCCGCCGTCGCGAGCGCCGACGTGCTAACGGTCTACATCGGGATGAACGACTTCATGCTGCCCGCCTACGACCATGTCGCTGGCAGTTGCGGCGGCATCGACAACCAGGACTGCCTTCGTAACGCGTACGATGAATTCCGTGCCAACCTGCAGTCGGCGCTCGACGAGGTCGCGCTGCTCAACCAGGACCCAAGGCTTCTCTTACGTCTGTGCGACATCTACTATCCGACTACCGGAGACGCCGCAGCCGCGCAGTTCGAGACCGTGCTTGGCCCCTTCTTGCAATCCATGAACGAAGCGATTCACTTCGAAGGCGCGAAGCGAGGCGTAGCGGTCGCGGCAGTATTCACCGCGTTCAATGGACCTACTGGGACCGAAGACCCGTTCGCCGAAGGTTTGCTCAGGGACGACGGTGTTCACCCAAGCTCCACCGGCTTCGAGCAGATCGCGACGGCGTTGAGAGACACAGGCTACGCGCCGCTGGTCCCGGTACATGGCACCGGCGACGCGGACTGCGATGGCATCGTCTCCGCGAGCGATGCGTCGCTGATCCTCCAACGCGTCGCGCTGCTGATCGATGCGCTCGATTGTGAGGATGCTGCCGATGTTGACGGCAGCGGAGCCGTTACGCCGATCGATTCGACGCTTGTGCTCCAGGTGGTAGCGGGCTTAGTGCCCAACCTGACAGCGTGACGCGGGCTAGCGGAACTGCGGAATGATCTCCTCCGAGAAGCGGAGCAGGCTCTTCGTGTGGATCCGAGGTAGCTGGAAGACGTTGATCTCGTCCGCGCCGGCTTCGGCCTGCTGCTGGACGCGAGCGCGAACGTCGTCCAGCGACCCGAACAACTGGCCGCGGATCTCCTCTTCCGTCTGCTTGTATTGCTCCATCCCCCAGCGCACGGCTCGCTCCTGGACGGACGCATCGTCGTTCAGGAAGAGCTGTCCGCCGCCTTCCCAGCGCAGCGCGCCCGGATCGCGGCCTACGTCGCGGCAGTACGCGTCTACCTTCGACTTCGCAGCGGCTATAGCGATCATCGGGCTCGCCATGTCCGCGTGCTTCGCGATCACGCGTAGCATCGCGTCGCTGCCGCCGCCGATCAGGATTGGTGGGTGTGGCTGCTGGACGTTCGACGGGCTGTAGGGCGGCTCGTCCAGCCGGTAGTACTTGCCTTCGAACGCCGGCCGTGGCTGGGTCCAGAGCAGCTTGATCACATCGAGCGCTTCGTCCAGGCGTTCGATGCGCTCGCGCCGTTTCCAGAAGTCGATTCCGTACCGGCGGTTCTCGCCCGGCCAGCCCGCGCCGATGCCCAGCTCGACGCGACCGCCGGAGATGTTATCGATCGTAGTCACCATCTTCGCGAGCACTGCGGGATGTCGAAACGCGTTGGCGGAAACGTGCACTCCGAGCCGTATCCGGGTCGTTGCCTGCGCGATGGCCGCCAGGGCAGTCCACCAATCGAGCTTCGGCTCGTAGAGCCGACCATTAGACACAACCGAATCGGCGATCCAGAACGAGTCGAAGTTCGAGCGCTCATCCAGATCGCGAGCGAGCTGCAGTAGCTCAGGCCAGTTCGTCGGCGCCTCTACGGTGTAGCCGAACTTCATCTGTTAGTCTCCGCGTCCGGCCAGTTCCGCGCCTATCTCCGCGCTCGTCTGCACGATCACATCGATGTCCTCCGGCCGCGTGCGGAAGTTGGTGATGCACGCCCGCAGCGCCGTCCGTCCGTCACGCAGTGTAGTGTTCGATATCATCGCGACGCCGCGTCGCTCAAGCTCGGCGATGGTAGCCGTCTGCAGTTCATCCAGCGCTTCGCCGGACATGCCGGAAGGTTCGACGCGCCAGCACACAATCGATAGCTCGCGCGGCGCCGCGACTACGAGACCAGACGTGTCGCGCACTAACGCCTCCATGTACTCGGCCAGCCGGATGTTGTAGTCGATCATCGCCGCGTAGCCATCCCGTCCCAGAGCCTGCAGCGCCAGCCATACCTTGAACGCGCGTTGTGGCCGCGAGTTCTCCGGCGTGCGCTCCAGCAGCGCTACCTCTTGGTCAGTCGGCTCCGTCTCCAGGTACGACGCGTGGAACGCGAACGATCGCTCCAGCCACCCCGGCTCCTGCACGAACGTGATCGCGGCGTCGATTGGCGCGTAGAGCCACTTGTGCGGGTCACAAGCTACGGAGTCGGCTTCGGCGAGCACGCGTAGGTTTGGCGGGCAGCTCTCCGCGATCGTCGCGAACGCGCCGTACGCACC
>JBKKBW010000411.1:0-1460 GCA_046713635.1 Dehalococcoidia bacterium | reverse complement strand
CTCTTTATGTGCGCGTCATTGGAGGCGAAGCGCTGTTCCTTCTCCGGACCGACGCGTATCCGGCTCCAACCGGCGAAGATTGTGACTAAGCGGCTAGCCGGCGACCACCCCCCGCGGGACGCTGTGTCGCTTGACGCCCTCGCCGCACCGCTGGAGGAGGTCAACGCGAGCCTCGATCTGGAATCGGTGCGCTTTGAATCGGCGGCACATGTTCGGTGGGGCGGGGGCCGGGTCTGCCTCCCTTGGACACTCTTTTCGGCCGTGAGCAGCTTGGACCAGGCAGACGACGCGATGGAGCGGCCGACGCTGGCTGATGTGCGTGAGCTGGATGGCGTCAACCTGCGGATCGGGGGCGTGCGCCTGCGCGATTGTCGGTTTTCGTCGGCCGCCACGTTAGGAGCCATCCACTCGTCGCGTCTGCCTTTCGGCGGCGGGAAGGCTGGCTTTACTCTGCGCCATTACCTGCCCGATGAGTCCGATCATAAGCGCCTAGATCTGGGCAGGTGGAAGCAGTCGCGCGCCGAGCGTACGCAGTCGCGCGCCGCGCATAAGAACCGAGCCTACGCATTGAGCGGCACCTACCGTGATCTACGCATCAGCGCCGAAGCCGCTGGCAATTTCGCTGGTGCGAACGACCTGCACTACGGCGAACGCCTGTGGCACCGTAAAGCCGTCTCAATGCGCAGCATTGAGTGGTGGTGGTTAGCAGCGTACGGGCTCGTCGGATACGGTGTCCGGCCTTGGCGACCGTTAGCACTGCTAGTTGCGGTCATGGTGGCAGCAACCTTGTTGTTCGGCGTCGACGACGGTTTGCGACGTCAGCGCTCCGTTGAAGGTGCCGCCACCGAGCAGCTGTCGGCGCTGTGCGAGCGGTCCGCTGGTCCAGGGACGCCGGCGAGTAGGCAGCTGGTGTTTTGCCCCGCCCGCTTGGCAGAGCGTTTCGAGTTCAGCGTTCGCACTTCGACGACCTTAACGCGCCCCGTCGCCGGTTACGAGACAAGCGGGCTCGCAACACCCGTGGACATCATGCTTCGCCTCCTTGCGGCTCTGTTCTTTGGTCTCTTCTTGCTAGCTATGCGCAATCGAGTGCACAGGTGATTCTACTCTGAGCGCGTCACTGACTGAGCAGATGTGGCTGCTGCTGCTCACGGACCTGCAGGCTGCGGCGTGAGCTCGGGGCCTGATCGAACGAGCGGACGTCCGGGTAGAAGACCGAGGGTCACCGCCAGGCCTAGTGGCGGAACGTCTTGAGGCTCGTCCAAGACTCGTAGGTAAACGACGTTATCTACAACATCCGGAGCGCCTGAGACGATCCTCGGACCATTGGGGAGACCTCCGCAACGAGCACCGAGCTGCAGCCGATCACGGCCGCGGCGATCAGCGCGCCGGCGGCGCCCGCGTCGCGGGTGCGTTCGGACATGAGGGCGTGTTCGAACTCGGCGATCGCGCCGAGGATCTGA
>JBKKBW010000410.1:0-2516 GCA_046713635.1 Dehalococcoidia bacterium | reverse complement strand
GAGTCGCTCGACGCGCGGGGCTTTGGTGGTGGTGTGAGCACGGGCGATTGGCGGCTATCACTCGCGGGCGTGACAGGTGTTGGTCTGTGTGTATGGGGTGCCTTCGCTCAGTTCTACTACGGAGGTGGATTGGCTCCCGCGGCGTTGTTCTTGTCAGGCGGCGGGCTGGTCGCCCTCGCGGTTTTGCGTACAGGCGGCGCGAAGGCAGAACGATTGCGCAGCGAGCACGTTTCGTCGCGGGATGCGTTCGTGGTGACGACGGCTGGCCTGAGTATTGTTCTTGTTCTGGCGTTGCGCTTTGCGGAGGCTGGTGATGCGAGTTACTTGGCGTATCCGGAGTTAGTGGCACCGGCGTTCCATCCGATCGGCGCTTTGGCGTTCGTCCTGCTGATCGCACCGGGGCTGATGCTGGGCAGAAGTAGCAACACATGATCCGAGTCGAAGGTCTCTCCTTCTCGTATCCGAACGCGGCACGGCCCGTGCTCGATGGCGTCTCGTTTGACGTCGAGGCGGGCGAGCTGGTGCTGGTCTGCGGGCCATCAGGTGGGGGCAAATCGACGCTGCTGCGTTGTCTGAACGGGCTGGTACCCCACTTCCACGGAGGCACGTTCGGCGGACGCGTCCTGGTTGGCGGCCGCGATACGCGCGAGCACCAACCGCGGGAGCTGGCTGACGTCGTCGGTCTGGTGCTGCAGGACCCCGAAAGCCAGATCGTCGCGGAGACGGTGGAGGACGAGATCGCCTTCGGGATGGAGAACCTGGGACTGAGCGCGGCGGCCATGCGCAAACGCCTCGAAGAGGTGCTCGATCTGATGGGTATCGCGCCTTTCCGCGGGCGAAGGCTGAACACGTTGTCGGGCGGTGAGTTGCAGCGCGTCGCGATCGCCTCGATGCTATCGATGCAACCAAGCGTGCTGTTGCTCGACGAGCCGACGTCGCAGCTCGATCCGCAGGCAGCGGAAGAGTTACTGACAACGGTCCAGCGACTCAACGACGATTTGGGGCTTACCGTGCTGATAGCTGAACACCGCCTCGAACGCGTGGCGCAGTACGCGGATCGCGTGCTCTACGTCCCTGGAGACGGCACGGTTGCTTGTATCGAGGTACGCGAAGCGATGACCACGCTACCGCTTGCGCCGGCTGTGTCGCGACTCGGGCGCGCGTTGAGCTGGTCACCGGTACCACTCTCGGTGCGAGAAGGCCGCCGCTTTGCGTCCACGATGGACATCGCCGCTCTTGCGCAACCGAACGGCACACGGCCACGCGAGGAGGTGACGGTTGCAGTCGATGGCCTCACGGTCGAATACGAGGGTATCGCGGCCCTTGAGAATGTGTCGCTGCGCGTCCATCGCGGCGAGACACTGGCGCTGATGGGACGGAATGGCGCGGGCAAGACAACCCTGTTGCGGGCTCTCGTCGGGCTCGCGAAGACCGCGACAGGTGGGGCGACGGTTGCAGGCCAGAACGTGGTGACGACGGCGACGGAGGTGCTCGCTAAGGACGTGGCGTTCGTACCGCAGGATCCGGCGTCGGTGCTGTACCACGACACTATCGAACGCGAAATCGAGGACACCTTGTCTGGGACGGGCCGCTCGGGATCAGTTGAGGAAGCGCTGGACGAGTGGCGCTTATGCGAGCTGCGGCGCAGGCATCCAAGCGATCTGAGTGCGGGCGAGCGGCAGCGCGTTGCACTCGCGGCGATGCTGGCGGGGCGCCCCAGTGTCATTTTGCTCGATGAGCCGACACGGGGGATGGACTACGAAACGAAGCGCCTGCTTGTCGAGAACTTGCGCCGGCGGTGCGCCAGTGGCGCGACGGTCCTGCTGGCCAGCCATGATGTCGAGCTGGCCGGCGCCTGTGCCGATCGTGTACTGCTACTGGCAGAAGGTCATGTCGTCGTCGAAGGGCCGGCACGCGAGGTGCTGACTGAGACGCTGACGTTCAGCACGCAGGTGAACAAGCTTCTTGGCGGCCGGTTCCTCACGCCGGAAGATGTGATTGAGGCGCTGGACGGGGCGAGCACGTGACGGCGTTGATGAGGGGCGCGCTGCTGGCGCTATTCGTGCTGTTCGTGAGTGCCGTTGGCACGATCGGCGGCGGCGAGATGATGAGTCGTTGGCAGCGAAATGCGTTCGCCACCGATGCGTTGCCGCGAGTGCAGCACGAGCAGGTCTGTGACGAGAGTAGCGCGGCCGGCACAGAGTTACATCACGCTGCCGTGGTAATTGTGTTCCCAGACGGGACGGACACGTACTGTGTGGCCTTCGACGAGGACGAGCTGAGCGGAGTGGAGCTGCTGGAACGCACCGGCCTGCCGCTAGTGCTCTCCGGGTTCGGTGGGCTAGGCGCCGGCGTGTGCCGCATCGACGGCATTGGATGCAGCGATCCGGGCGACTGCTTCTGTCAGTGTCGCGGCGCTGACTGTCACTACTGGACGTACTTCGAGCTGGACGACGCGGAGTGGGACTTCCTGCCGGTCGGAGCGTCGCAGCGCCGCGTGCACGATGCTGACATCG
>JBKKBW010000409.1:0-7251 GCA_046713635.1 Dehalococcoidia bacterium | reverse complement strand
GTCCTTCTCCATCGCTTCCAGGCGTTCCCGTGCTTCCTTCTCCGCGCCCTGCGCATCCTCCAGCGCACCCATCGCCTCGATTGCCTGATCGTCCAGTTGGCTTCGTCGTCGCTTCAGGCTCTCGATGTCCTTCTGTAGATCGTCCAGCTCTTTCGGGTTAAGGATCGTGCCTTGGTACAGCCTCTTCTCCAGCGGTTCGATCTTCTGAGCAAGGTCGTCGGCCTCGTGCTCGCGTTCCTTGAACGCGTGCTCCGCTACTTCCAGCTCCTCCTTGCGAAGCGCAGCCTCCTCGCGGGCCGCCTCCAGCTCGTCCGTGTTACCGATAAGCGACTCGGCCTCTTCGCGCGCGTTCTTGCTCGCCTCAAGCGAGAGGTCAACCTGCTGGAGCGCGTAGAGCTGAGTAACGGCCGTCAAAGGGCCGCTCCCACTAGGGAGACTGGGTTGGTGGTGAGCTTCGGTTGTGAGTTATGAACGGACAAGTGGCCCCCAGGAAGGTGTCAGTGCCGCTCCGCGCCGCTATGGCGATTATAAGCTTCGGTTTGCCCCCATGCAACCGGTCCGCTACTACATTGACGGTGTGGGTATGCTGGCCTATCCTGGGCTTGAGGGATCGGCGCGGTGTCTCTTCAGTACAACGTTTCCACCCTGCTCAAGGAACCTATCGGCTCTACCCGCGAATACGAAATCGAAGACCGCGCTCTCGTCAACGAGGACGGCCCCGAGCTTCGCGACGTAGCTGGCGAGGCAAGGTACCTTCGGACGAACGAAGGAATCCTGGTCTCCGCGGAAGTCCAGGGCGTAGAGCAGGCCAGGTGCAGTCGATGTATCGTCGAGATCGATATCCCTGTGACGCTCACCTTTGAGGAGATGTTCTACCCAAAGGCGGACATCTACTCCGGGGCGAGGCTCGCGGAACCAGAAGACCAGGAGGCGTTTCGGCTAAACGACCGCTGGATACTTGACCTGGAGGAGCCGATTCGGCAATTCTGGACGGTAGCGCTGCCCATGCAGCCCCTCTGCCTTCCCGATTGCCGCGGCCTATGCCCGCAGTGCGGCCAGGACTGGAACAAGGGCGAGTGCACGTGCGCGCCCCCCAAAGACGAACGATGGAGCGCACTCGATGCGCTCCGCAGGAAGTAGGAAACGATGGCTGCAGTACCAAAGAAAAAGATCCCTCAGTCCAAGCGCGGAAAGCGTCGTGCCAACCAGGGAATGACCGCCTTCGCGCTCACGGAGTGCTCACGCTGCCACGCGCCGCGCCGCCCGCACCAGGTGTGCCCCAGCTGCGGCTTCTATCGCGGCCGCGAAGCGATTGCGGTCACCGCGCCCGAGCTGCCTGAATAACGGGAGCGCTTAGCTGACCGTTCCGGACACCTCGTTACGCATGGCTGATCGACGCGCCGCCTGGCTCTTTCCCGGGCAGGGTGCCCAAGAAGTCGGAATGGGCCGCGATCTCTACGAAGCCTCCCCCGCGGCACATCGTGTTTTCGAGGCCGCTGACGAAGCGCTTGGTTACTCGATTTCTCAAGTCTGCTTCGAAGGCCCAGAAGAGCGCATGCAGGACACGCAGTTCGCCCAGCCCGCGCTTTTCACTACAAGCATCGCCTGCCTCGAGGCCGCGCGCGAGCTTGGCGGGGTTTCGAGTGATCCACCCCTGTTCGTCGCCGGACACAGCTTGGGTGAGTACACGGCGCTTGTCGCAGCGAATGCGATCGACTTCGCAGACGGCGTACGACTTGTGCAGGAGCGCGGCAAGCTTATGGCGCAAGCCGCGCAGCAGCAACCGGGCGCAATGGCCGCGCTGCTCGGTCTCGAGGAAGAGCAGGTCGCCACCCTATGCGCGGAAGCCGGCACCGAGGTCTGCAACATCAACGCGCCGGGCCAGATCGTCATCGGAGGCACGCCGGACGCCGTCGATGCCGCCATGGCGCTCGCGCTGGAACGCGGCGCCCAGCGAGGCATCAAGCTGCGCGTCAGCGGGGCCTTCCACACCTCGCTAATGGAGCCTGCCGTCGAGGCCATGGCTGGTGCCGTCGCAGCAGCAGCCATTCGCGACGCCATCACGCCAGTCGTGGCGAACACTACAGGCGAGGCGACCGCAGGAGCCCAGGAGCTGCGCGACGAGCTAGTGAATCAGCTTGTCCAGCCTGTTCAGTGGCTCCGGTCCATCGAATATTTGGCAGAGCAAGGCGTTGATAGCGTGATCGAGTTCGGGCCAGGGCGGGTGCTCACTGGTCTTGTTAAGCGGATCGATCGATCGCTGGCGGTACGGAACGTCTCGGGTCTCGCTAGCGCCAGCTCCACAACGGCCACCCCTACGCCGCCTTGACCTGCCCAACCAGCCCGATAATTATGAGAACACCATGTTCGACCTGACCGGCAAGGTTGCACTCGTGACCGGCGGCTCAAGAGGCATCGGCCGGGCTATTGCGCTCGGGCTATCCGGCCAGGGAGCAAAGGTCGCGGTGAACTACGTATCGAACGCAGCGGCCGCAGATGAAGTTGTGCAAGCTATCAGTGCCAGCGGACACGAGGCCATCGCGATTCAGGGTGACGTTTCGCAAGCGGCTGACGCCAAGCGGATAGTCGACGAGACGATAGCCAAGTACGGCTCCTTGCATATACTGGTAAACAATGCCGGCCAGACTGCGGACGATTTGCTGTTGCGCATGTCCGAAGACGCATGGGACCGCGTCATGGCTATCAACTTGCGCGGCGCGTACCTCTGTACGAAAGCGGCTCTTCGATCGATGATCCGCCAGCGTTGGGGGCGCATCATCAACGTTTCGAGCGTTGCGGGGCTGGTAGGTAACGCGGGCCAGGCAAACTATGCGGCCGCGAAGGCAGGACTGATCGGGTTCACGAAGTCGGTTGCTAAGGAGGTTGCTTCGCGCAACGTGACCGCGAACGCGATCGCGCCCGGTCTGGTACGAACTGAGATGACCGCCAATCTGACTGAATCACGGGAGCAGGCGGTTCTAGGCTTCGTTCCCCTTGGCCGCTGGGCGACGCCCGAGGAAATCGCGCCCAGCGCGGTCTTTCTCGCGTCGGAAGAGGCAGGTTACATTACAGGTGCTGTGTTAGCGATCGATGGCGGACTGGTGATGCACTAATGGCCAAGGGAAGCCGGCGCCAGGCACGGGTTGCTGCGCTGCAGGCCTTGTACGAAGCCGACAACTCTGGCCATCCCGCGCCGGACGCCCTCCGCAGCATTGTGGGCAGCCAGCGCGTTCCTGCGGAGTCCGCTACCTTCGCTCAGGAGTTGATCGAAGGTGTGCTGGCAAAGCAAGATGAGATTGATCGGGTCATCGCTGGCGCCGCGCCGGCCTGGCCCGTGGAGCAGCTACCGGCTATTGACCGCAATATTCTCCGTCTTGCGATTCGGGAATTGCTTGAGGATAATGGGACACCGGTGAACGCTGCGATCAGTGAGGCCGTTGGGCTCGCGAAACAGTTTGGCAGCGAGAACTCGGCGAAGTTCGTGAACGGTGTCCTCGGAACTATCGCCCGGGGCCGGCAAGAAACAGATCCCAACCACGCTACTACACAAAGGAGGTGAGGAGGTGGCAACGACCTTCGAGCGCGTACGCAAGCTGATCGTCGACCAGCTTGGCGTTGACGAAGATCAGGTAGTACCCAGCGCGTCGTTTGTAGACGATCTCAATGCTGACTCGCTGGACCTCGTCGAGCTGATCATGTCTATGGAAGAAGAGTTCAGCAAGGACGCAAAGTCGGTAGAGATCTCAGACGAGGACGCAGAGAAGATCGTGACGGTCCAGGACGCGATCGATTACCTGAAGGATCACGGTATCGAGGACGAGTAGGACCTAGTAGACCGACTCGCAAGCCGCCGCGCCGACGCTGACGGCCCTCCACAGGGCGCCGCGCGGCGCGCTGTTTTCGAGCAGTCCACCTCGAACAATGGAATTCCTCGGCGTCGGTCTGCCAGAACTCCTTGTCATACTCGTGCTCGCGGTGCTCGTCGTAGGACCGCAGCGCCTCCCCGAATTCGCAGCCCAGCTCGCTCGCTTCCTTAGGGCATTTCGCCGCTACACGTCCAAGATCACGCAAGAGTTCAATGAGACCCTTCAGGACCTGGAGCACGAGTACGACGACATTAAGGGCGAGTGGAAAGAAGTCGGCCAGGGCCTGGACGAAGACTTCAAGTCCGTGAACGAGGGCCTGCAGGACATCGAGAAAGATGTGAGCGAGGCCTACGACGCGGCGAACGCACCCGCGGAGCCAAAAGCACCTAGCCCCTAATGGCTGTCCAACCTCCCACCACGGCCGCCGCCCCCGGGCCGGCTACCAAACCGGTCGCTGGCGACGATGCGAAGCTCCTGACAATCATGGAGCACCTCACGGAGCTCCGGGGACGGCTTATGTGGTGCTCAGCTGCGTTCATCATTGCGCTGTGCGCATCGTTCTATCCGCTCACCGGCTGGTTCATGGAGTTCCTGAAGCAGCCCGGCGAGGACAAGATTCCCGGCTTCGACCTCTACGCGTTTGATCCGCTGGAAGGGTGGACGACGTACTTCCGCGTTTCTCTCCTCCTTGCCGTGTCCATGGCAATGCCGATGTTCGTCTATCAGTTACTCGCCTTCGTCAGCCCCGGCCTTCGAGCAGAGGAGCGGCGTTGGGTCGCTCCTGTTGTTGTCGGCGCATCGCTGGCATTTCTGGCCGGATGCGCCTTCGCGTACTATGTGGAGCTGCCGCCTGCCCTGGGCTTCCTCCTCAATCCCCCCGGCGATATTCAGCCGCTGATAAGCGTGAGTAAGTACTTCAACTTTGTTACCCGGCTGATGCTGGTTACGGGACTCGTGTTCGAGATGCCACTTTTGGTAATGGGCATGGCCAAGCTGGGCGTTGTGCGTTCGCGGCAGCTCATCGGCTGGTGGCGTTTCGCGATCGTCGGTGCGTTCGTTATCTCGGCGGTCGTAACGCCCTCCATCGATCCGGTGACGCAGGCCATGGTCGCGGGCCCAATCATCATCCTGTACTTCCTTGGGATCGGCCTCGCCAAGCTCGTGGAGGGCCGGCCGCTCATCGCACGTTGACGTAACCACCATTCGTTGATTGGGCAGAGGCCGCATGATACCATCGCGACAAACGTGACGAGGTCCAGAAACTGAGCATCCAGCGAAGCAGGTCGGCGGCGATCACCGGAGTAGCCGGCGGCCTCTTCAGCGGCCTCACGGGCGTCGGTGGCGGCGCGATCATGGTGCCGCTTCTCCGTCGCTTCCAGGGCCTCTCGCAGCATCTGGCGCATGGAACCTCCCTGGCAATTGTCATCTTCGTGGGTACAGCCGGAGCGATCTCCTACGGCCTCAACGACAACATCGACTGGTCGCTCGCCGTTTGGCTCGGGATTGGCGGCCCGCTTGGCGCGTACGTTGGGGCTGTCACGATGAACAAACTCGCGCCGCGCTCGCTGCAGCTCGTGTTTGGCGTCTTTCTCCTGGCCGTGGCGATTCGCATGCTTCTCGGTGCTTAAGTAATGGGAGACATTATCGCTGCACTGCTTATCGGGCTGGCGGGGGGTTTCGCCGGCGGTATGCTCGGTATCGGCGGAGGCGCGATCTATGTCCCGGCGCTGGTGATCTTGCTCGGCGTCGACCAGCATGCCGCGCAAGGGGCGTCGCTGGTAGCCATCGTCCCGACGGCCGTTGTGGGAAGCATCACGCACTTTCGGAACAACAACATCGACGTGCCAGTCGTCGTGCAGATTGTACCGATCGCCATCATCGCGGGGTTTGCAGCCGGGTTCCTCGCCGACAAGCTGGACGCGACGACGCTCCAGCGCATCTTCGGAGTTGTCATGGCGTACCTGGCGCTGAACACAATCTGGAGCGCGCTGCGGCGGGACCCCGCGCTCGAACAGCAGGGAGGCTGAGAAATGGTAGACCAGGCCATCGCGTTGAGGGAGCTGGCGATGGGCATCGGCGCGTGCCCGAAGTGCGAGTTGGCGAAGACGCGCACCCGCGCCGTGCCGGGCGAAGGCAATCCGAATGCAGACATCGTGTTCATCGGCGAAGGGCCCGGCTTCCACGAAGACCAGCAGGCGCGCCCGTTCGTCGGCGCGGCCGGCAAGTTCCTGGACGAGCTGCTCACCTCGATTGGCCTGAGACGTTCCGATGTGTTCATCTGCAACGTGCTGAAGTGCCGGCCGCCGAGCAACCGCGATCCTCTGCCCGCCGAGATTGAAGCCTGCAAACCGTGGCTTGACCAGCAAGTCGAGGTGATCAACCCGCGTGTCATCGTCACGCTGGGCCGCTTCTCGATGAGCCGCTACTTCCCCGGGCAAGCGATCAGCAAGATTCACGGGCAGGCCCGCAAGTTCGGCGACGTGACTGTGGTGCCGATGTACCATCCGGCGGCAGCGCTGCATCAGGGCAGCCTGCGCAAGACAATTGAGTATGATTTTAGTAAGCTCCCCGGCCTCTTGGCGGAAGCGCTCAAGGAAGAGCCGAAGGAGCCGGAACCCGCGGCTGTTCAGATGCAGCTGCTGTAGGAGCATATGGCAAGAAGCAGACAACAGAGTCAGAACAAACTCCGCGTAATCCCTTTGGGCGGCCTGGGCGAAATCGGCCGCAACATGATGCTGCTCGAGTACGGCGATTCGATCATCGCGATCGATGCCGGGCTGATGTTCCCCGAGGAGGAGATGCTCGGGATCGATCTCGTGATCCCGGACGTGAGCTACCTGCTCGATAGGCCCGGCGCGCTCAAGGCGATCTTCCTGACCCACGGGCACGAGGACCACATCGGCGCGCTGCCGTACATCCTGCATCAAGTCAGCGCCCCGGTCTACTGCACTCGCCTGACGGCCGGACTCGTGCAAGTGCGGCTTAAGGAAGCCAAGCTGCACAAGCAGGCGGACGTCACCGTGATCAAGCCAGGTGAAGTGATCCAGAAGGGCCCGTTCCAGGTCGAGGCGTTCAGCGTGGCGCACAGCGTTCCCGATTCGTGCGGCTATGCGATCAAGACGCCGGTTGGCATCGTGATCCACACGGGCGACTTCAAGCTGGACCACACGCCGGTGATGGACCAGCAGACCGACCTGCCGAAACTGGCGCAGTACGGCAACGAGGGGGTCGTGCTGCTGTGCGCCGACTCGACGTACTCCGAAATACCGGGGTACACGCCGTCGGAGCAGATCGTCGGCGAGGCGATCTACAACCTCATGGCGAAGGCGGAGGGGCGCGTCATCGTTACGACGTTCGCGTCGCTGATCGCGCGCGTGCAGCTCGT
>JBKKBW010000408.1:0-3472 GCA_046713635.1 Dehalococcoidia bacterium | reverse complement strand
GGCTTGGAACGTGTACGACCATCCGCCGGTCGAAGTGTTCGTCAAGAACTCGGACTACAGCCACGACAGGACGGTCGCCCTCATCGGCGCCGACGCGTTCCCAGAACCGCTTGGCCTCTCGCCAACCGAGGCCGCGCGCAACGCCCTGCTGTTCGCCCCTGACGACCTGGCTGTCCAGCAGGCGGGCGGGACATTTAGTGACATCTTCAACGAGGACAGCCTTTCGAATCGGATTCCCCTCATCACCTGGCTCCTCGTCGTCGAGCTGATCGCGTTCACGGCGCTGCCAGTCACGCTGCTGCTCTTCCGCGGACTGCCGGACCGTGGCTATTTGCTCTCGAAGCCGATCGGCTTCCTGGTGCTCGGCTACATCGTCTGGCTCGGCGCGACGCTCCATGCCGTGCAGTTCAGCCGGGGCATCATCGCCACGACGATCGTGTTGATGGCGCTAGCCGGGGCCGGCGTCGCCTACCTGACAAAGGACAACCTTCAGACGTTCTTCCGAACGCGCTGGCGCGAGATCGTGTTATGGGAAGCGCTCTTCTTGGGCGCCTTCGTGTTGTTCTACATTATCCGCCTGAACAATCCCGACCTTTGGCATCCGGCGCGTGGTGGCGAGAAGCCCATGGACCTCGCCTATCTCATCGCCATGGTGCGCGCCGTCCACTTGCCGCCGCCTGACCCGTGGTTCGCGGGTGGCTACATGAACTACTACTACTTCGGCCAGTTCCTGACCGCCATGCTGACGAAGTTCACCGGCATCATGCCGGAGGTGGCGTACAACCTGGCCGTCCCACTCTTCTTCTCGCTGGCGGTTGCGGCAACGTACTCCCTCGGCTTCAACTTGGCTGAGGCGACACGACGTGCGGTGCGATGGCGGCCGGATCGTGGCAGAATCGGGCCGCGCGGTCCGGTGTTCGCCGGGCTCGGCGCGGTGCTGCTGGTAGTGATCGTTGGCAATCTGGGCGGAATGCAGCAGCTAGTGAATGACTTCTCGGCCATCTCGCCCTGGCACGTCGACATGCCGGTTCTCGGCGGTGCGGTCGGCTTCCTCGGCGGCGTGAAGGCGATGCTCATCGATGGGAAAGACCTCAACCTGGGAACAGACTGGTACTGGGGCCCGAGCCGAATGATGCCGCCGACGATCAGCATCACCGAGTTCCCATACTTTACGTTCCTGTTCGCAGATTTGCACGCTCATCTCATGGCGATCCCATTCGCCATCACGTCCCTGGTCGTGGGCGCCGCTCTCGTTCTCAATGCGACTCGCCTGGTGCGAGAAAGCCCGGACTACAAGCGCTGGGCTTCGTGGGCGATGGTTGTGCTGCTGGCGCTGATCGTTGGGGCGCTCCGCTGGATCAACTCCTGGGACTACCCCACGTTCTTGCTGCTTGCCATCTGCGCGGTGTTCATCGCTGAACGCGCATCTGCCGGCCGTTTCGATTTCTCCGTGCTGGGCCAGGCCGTGCTCAAGTCGGCCGTGCTGGTCGCCCTGACGATGATCCTGTTTTGGCCATTCCAGTCGCACTATCAGCTACCTGCGACGGGCTTCCATCAGCTAGAGGACCGCGAGGTTACGCCGTTTCATCAGTACCTGGCTCACTTTGGCGTGTTTCTGTTCTTTATTGGCAGCTTCGTAACCTTCCTGACATATCGAGCGGTCCGCCGCATGCGCGCGGCTCCTCTCCTGGGTAGTGTCGCGTTAGGGTTCGCTGGGCTCGTGGTACTCGGAACGTTCGTCGCCGGCACGATCGCCTGGCTCTTCGACACGCTTCCCATGCCGTTCTATGTCCATGACCTGGAAGCTGAAAACTTCCTTCGTGACGTGATCGGAGGGACGTTGACTTGGCTACCGGGATCACCGCCCCTGGCGACCACAGACCCGTTAGGCGTGGAGCACACCACACCCGTCGTCGGCTTCGTACTCTTCGCGCTTGCTTTGCTCGCCGTGCTCGCCTGGGCCGGTGGCCGGGCGCGGCCTCGCAGCGATGGCGCGATCATGCTGTACGTATTCGCCATGCTCGGAGTCGCGCTGTTCCTGAGCGCTGGCGTCGAGTTGACGACGCTCGACTTCGATATCCAACGCATGAACACAGTCTTCAAGTTCTACGTTCACATCTGGGTGCTTTTCGCGGTCGCTTCAGCGTTCGCGGGCTGGTACCTGCTCGATGTCGTCCGTCCACGCATCGACTTGAGTATTCCCCTGTCGCAGCTGCTGCGGACGAAGTTCGCGCCCGCGCAGCTCGCGACCGGGGCCTTCGCTGTTTGCGCGATCGGCTTCGTTATGGCCGCCCTCGTTTACACGTTCGTGGCAACGAACCAGCGTGTGCTCGACCGCTTCGACAACGAATCCGCCGTTCGCGTGCGCACGGATGACGGGCTGCTGTATATGCAGGGGGCGGAGTTTGGCGACGAAGGGGCGACGATCGAGCTTAGCGACGACTATCAGGGCATCCGCTGGATGCGCGACAACGTCGACGGCACGCCTACAATTATCGAGGCGATAACCCCGCTCTATCGCTGGGGGGGGCGCTACAGCATCTACACAGGTCTGCCGGCGGTCCTCGGCTGGGAGTGGCATCAGACTCAACAGCGTGAGAAGTTCTCCGAGCTCATTGCTACCCGTAAGGCTGACGTGACCAACTTCTACGAGGGCAGCGATGTCACGTCTCAACAGGACGTTCTAAAGAAGTACGATGTCGAATACGTCATCCTCGGAGAGGTTGAGAACCTGTACTTTGGGGGCCCCGGCCTCCAGAATATCGAATCAGGCCTCGATGGCATGCTCGACAAGGTGTATGAGTACGGGAAGACCTCGATATATCAGGTCCGCCCTAACCCTGCTCTCGTTTCAGTTGAACGGCAGTAGTTACGCTTGACAGGCGTGACGGTTCGCTCGTACACTCGCCCTAGAATCACATAGCGCGGGAGCTGGGAATTGGCCCGGCTGAGAGGTCCCGGCCTTCGGGACGACCGCAGAACCTGCTCTGGGTAATTCCAGCGAAGGGAAGATGGAATGATCGAACCTGCCGCCGGTGCCCCGGCGGCCTTTGTTTTCCGCCGAAGGCTAAGCTTCAGCTTGGCGCGGGCTGCCGTATGAGCCCCCCCTTTCCTACCGCGCTCACCATCGCGGGTTCCGATTCCGGCGGCGGCGCCGGCATCCAGGCCGATCTCAAAACGTTCGCTGCTCTTGGTGTCTATGGTACGTCAGCGATTACAGCGATCACCGCTCAGAACACCAAACAGGTCAGCGAAGTCTTTGAGCTGCCTCCAAGCCTGGTCGCCGCGCAGATCGACGCCGTTAACGCCGATATCGGCGCGCACGCTGTGAAGACCGGGATGCTCTCCAGCGCCGCGATTATCGAAACTGTCGCTGCGAAGGTTCGCGAGCATGACTTGCGTCCGCTTGTTGTCGATCCGGTCATGGTGGCAAAAAGCGGCGACCGGCTGCTGCGCGGCGATGCCGTAAACG
>JBKKBW010000407.1:0-3220 GCA_046713635.1 Dehalococcoidia bacterium | reverse complement strand
TCGTTGCGGAGGGGTACAATCCTCTGTGCGGCGACGAGCTGGAACTGCGACTCGACTTCGATGATGAGACGATCAAGAACATCAGCCTGAACGGCCGCGGCTGTTCGATCAGCCAGGCCTCGGGTTCGATGCTGACAGACGCTGCGATAGGGAAGCCTGTGGATGAGGTGGAGCGGCTTGCGGCTATGTTTACGAAGATGCTGACTGCACCCGAGGGTGAAGCTCCGGCTGAGCTGGGTGACCTGGAGGCGCTCCAGGGAGTCGCGAAGTTTCCGGTGCGCGTGAAGTGCGCGACGTTGGCGTGGCATACGTTGGAAGATGCACTGAAGCAACGCAAGAACGGCGGACACGCTGTCCGTCACGAAGAGTAAGGAGGCACAAGGATGGCAGAGCAGCAAACACAGCAGACGTTCCTAGGAATGCCGATGAGCTGGGAGTGGGACCCGCAGAGGATTCTCCGGAACATGTGGAACCCGGACGACGACCGCGTCTTCCCGCCCAAGGTGTTCGGCATTGGGTGGGACGTGAACGGCGCTGCGGTGCTCAAGCGCTTCGGGCTGCTACCAAGCACGGACGGCGATACGAAGGAATGAGCCGATGAACATCGTCAACGAAGAACTGGTGCGCGAGGCGCTCGTGAACGTCATGGACCCCGAGCTGCGGATGAGCATCATGGAGCTGGGTTTGGTGTATGACGTCGATGTGGACGATGGCACCGTGAAGGTGACGTATACGCTGACGAGCCCCGCCTGCCCGCTGGGGCCGGTAATCGACGGCCAAATCCACGATGTACTGCTCGATCTGCCTGGCGTGAAGGATGTCAATACGGAGATGACGCTGACACCGCCGTGGGACCCGCGGACGATGGCGAGCGACGACGTAAAGATGCAGCTCGGTATCTGGTAGGAGACCACCCCTTCAGCCTCTCCCAGGGGTCGAGGGTCGAGGGTCGTGGGTCGAGGCCGACCAAGGTCGTTCGGTCGCTCCAAGCGGAGACTTCGCCTGATCGCGCGACGGGCGGCTAGTTGAAAAATCTGCGGAGTTGTCGTATTATTCGCAACACTCCCACAGATTCGGGAGTATCTCTTGAGGGCCTAGGCCCTCGGCCTGCTTAAGAAGTCCGTCAACTGTTTGTGAAAATGGGTACAATGTCCGTAGTAGAGGCTTAAAGTGAAGCACACCCTACCGCCAGCAAAGCAAGGTTTGTACGACCCGAGGCACGAACATGATGCCTGCGGGGTGGGCTTCGTCGTTGACCTGAAGGGGCGGAAGTCGCACGAGATCGTCGAGCAGGCGATGGAGGTGCTGCTGAACCTGCAGCATCGTGGAGCCTGCGGTTGCGAAGAGAACACGGGCGACGGCGCCGGCATTCTTATGCAGGTGCCCCACCGATTCCTGGAGGCGACCTGTCGAGACCTGAAGATTACGCTGCCGGCGCCGGAAGCGTACGGCGTGGGGATGGTCTTCCTTCCGCAACATGTGGATGGGCGAGCCCAATGCGTGGCGCTATTTGAGCAGATAGTTACAGAAGAAGGCCAACACGTCCTGGGTTGGCGTGATGTACCGACGGATGACTCCATGATCGGGCCAACCGCGCAGGCGGGCGAGCCGTTCGTGCGGCAGATCTTCATCGAGCGCAGTCCGGACATTCCGGACGCGATGGCGTTCGAACGCAAGCTGTTCGTCATTCGTAAGCGCGTCGAGAACGCGGTGAAAGCGTCGAACGTCAAACAGCGAGAGCAATTTTACATCCCGAGCCTTTCGTACAAGACGATCGTCTACAAGGGGATGCTCAAGTCAGACCAGGTGACATCGTTCTACCCCGACATCGAAGAGCCTTCCATAGAGTCCGGGCTGGCGATGGTGCACTCGCGGTTCAGCACGAACACGTTCCCGAACTGGGCGCGCGCGCACCCGTATCGCTATCTCTCGCATAACGGAGAGATCAACACGCTGCGCGGAAACGTGAACTGGATGCACGCGCGCGAGAGCTTGTTTGAATCGGACCTGTTCGGCGCCGACCTGCGAAAGGTGTTCCCAGTCGTCGACGAGGACGGCAGCGACTCGGCGATGTTCGACAACGCGCTCGAGATGCTGACGCTGGCGGGTCGGCCGCTGCCACACGCGATGATGATGATGATACCGGAGCCGTGGACAGGCCACGAAACGATGGATGCGGAGAAGCGCGCGTTTTACGAGTACCACGCGTGTCTGATGGAGCCGTGGGACGGTCCGGCATCGATCGCGTTCACGGACGGATTGCGCATAGGGGCGGTGCTGGACCGGAACGGACTGCGGCCTTCACGCTACTACGTGACGAAGGACGACCTTGTTGTGATGGCATCCGAGGTTGGCGTGCTGGATATCCCGCCGGAGCGAGTACTGCTGAAGGGACGCCTACAGCCCGGCCGGATGTTCCTCGTGGACATCGAGCAGGGGCGGATCATCGACGACGGCGAGCTAAAGCACCAGATCGCGTCGGAGCACGACTACGGGACGTGGATCCGCGACAACCTGGTGACGCTTGACGACCTACCGGAGGGCACGTTGGAGCACGAGCCGGACCACACGACGGTCCGGTTGCGCCAGCAGGCGTTCGGGTACACGAACGAAGACCTGAAGATCCTGATGTCGCCAATGGCGAAGGACGGCAACGAGCCGGTGGGATCGATGGGGAACGACACACCTCTGGCGGTGCTCTCTGAGCGTCCGCAGCTGCTCTACAACTACTTTCAGCAGCTGTTCGCGCAGGTGACGAACCCGCCGGTCGATTCGATCCGCGAAGAGCTGATCATGTCTGTCGACACGACGATCGGGCCGGAGGGGAACCTGCTACACGCTATACCCGAGTCGGCCCAGATGATCAGGGTGAAGACGCCGATCTTGAAGAACGAAGAACTCGCTAAGCTGCGCCGGCTGGACGGGAGCGCGGAGAGCCGCGGATTCAAGTCGGTCGTGCTGCCGATGGTCTATAAGGTAAGGGACGGCGGAGCGGGCCTCGAGAAGGCGATGGATGAGCTCCGGGCGGCAGCCAGCAAAGGGATCGAAGATGGCAACAATCTGATCATCCTGTCAGACCGCGCGTTCGACCGGGAGCACGCCGCGATCCCCGCTCTGCTCGCGATCGCGGGCGTGCATCACCACCTAATCCGAGAAGGCACCCGGACCCGAACGGGCCTGGTTATCGAGACAGGCGAGCCGCGCGAGGTGCACCACTACG
>JBKKBW010000406.1:0-2990 GCA_046713635.1 Dehalococcoidia bacterium | reverse complement strand
ACGCTGTACACCGGGCACGTGCCTTCGCAGGCACCCCTTTCCAGGGTCATCTCAAAGCCTTCTGGGTTCTCTGAGAGCGCCGGTACAGGCGTGCGGGATGCGGTCTTCGTAGGCTCGCTTCTTTGTGGCCCGTCTCCACCACACGCAACGCTCGAGAGCGCGATGAGAACCGCGAGTAATAAGAGGAATCGAAGAGTCATAGCGACTGTTCCGTACTGCTGCCTAACAGACGCCGGCAGGGCCAGAGAAGTTCCGTGACGAGGTGGGCTAGCCCTACTGCCCCCGCAGAAGCTTCCGCACCATCGGTGGCATGAGCTTCGACATCACGTCAGGCGGCTCCGAGATGTCGTTGATCTCGATGCCCTGCGGCACGTAGCGCCAGGTACGGAAGCCGTAGACCTGGATGCCGTGCTTTTTGCACAGCTTCTTCGCCGCGCCGCCGTAGCCAACGGGCACGTACAGGTAGAACGCAGCATCCGGCAGCTTGGCGAAGGGCGCCCAGACGGTCTTGGCGCGCTCCTCCGTGAGGTTGTCGATCACTTCGACCTGCGCGAGCATCTTCAGGATATTTCCCGGCGTATCGACGACGACGATATCGGGCGTAAGAATCGTGCCGTCGAGGGCGGTCACGGGCAGCGTGACTTCAGGGACGTTGACAAACGCTCGGTAGGATGCCAGCTCTGGCGTGGGGAACTCGAAACGCGCTTGGGCGACGTCTTGGACGGCGCGCTGTCGCAGCTCTTCGCTGTTCTTGGGGATGGGCTCGAGGAGCTTATCGACGTCCATCCAGCGTGTTTCGAGGGTCACTGCGCACCTCCCGGGCCGGCATTGGTGAATCCGTGCACAATATACAGGGCCGGGGTACATCGGCCAAGTGTCCCGATCTGTCATCTCGAGCCTCGCGGGGAGGGGCCATCGAATCATCTCCGCGGTCGTCAGCGTGACGGGGGTTGGGTGGAGGGCGAGGGACCTTTCTTCCTCTAATGTCGTCCCTCGCCACAAATCGCTTGGCGCTTTGCCCTTGTCGAGCAGTGTGCCCTGGCTCCCGGGCCCGGAGTCAAGATCGGGCTGCACGCTTTCGTCGCACCTTGACCCCTGACCCTTGACCCTTGACCCTATAGTCCGTACCGGTTTGCCCATACGAAGGAGCCTCCCATGACCTACGAGCAGATCCTGTACGACAAGTCGAACGGTGTGGCGACGCTGACGCTGAACCGCCCCGACCGGATGAACGCCTTCACAGACGTGATGATCCAGGAGTGGGCGGCGGCGCTGGAGGATGCGCGCCTCGATGCAGAGGTGCGGGCGGTCGTGATCACCGGGGCGGGCAAAGGCTTCTGCTCGGGCGCTGACCTGCGTGGCGGCTCCGGCTTGCAGAACGTCGCGGGCGACGGCGGCCCGCCATCGGCGGCGGACCGGCGCAACTGGCTGCGCGATAGCGTCCACTACGTCCCCCGCGCCGTCGCGCTGCTGGACAAGCCGTACATCTGCGCGGTCAACGGCGCTGCCGTCGGCGCGGGCATGGACATGTGCAGCATGGCCGACATCCGGATCGCGTCGGAACATGCCCGCTTCTCGATGGGCTACGTTCGCGTCGGGCTCGTGCCGGGCGACGGCGGCTGCTACTACCTGCCAAAGATCGTCGGGCTGGCGAAGGCGCTAGAGCTGATCTGGACCGGCGACTTCCTCGACGCGAACGAAGCGCTGCGCGTCGGCTACGTGTCGAGCGTCGTGCCAGCGGACGAGCTGCTGCCAACTGCCCAAGCGCTGGCCGAACGCATCGCGAAAGGGCCTGCAGTCGCCGTCCAACTCGCGAAGCGGCTCGTGTATCGAGGCCAGACGCAGGAGGTCGGCGAGGCGCTCGAAGCGGCCGGACACGCCATGGCTATTGTGCAATCGACGGAAGATGCGCGCGAAGGACCGCGGGCGTTCGCGGAGAAGCGCGAGCCGCATTTTAAGGGGCGCTAGTCGCGGGCGTCCTTGAATAGAGCCCGGTCAGCGTCGATTGCTGCAGGATGTGGCCCTCCATGGCGGCGAGCAGAGCGGCCTTGTCCGCGGTGCCGTCTAGCGCCAGGGAACTGTCGAGCGCATACACGTCGAAGACATAGCGATGCTCGCCTGAGGGCGGGCACGGCCCGAAGTAGCCAGGAGAGCCGCGGCCTGTCATTCCCTGCGTCCCGCCGAGTGGCTGGGCGTCTCCTTCGGCGAAGTCGCCTCCGGGCGCCATGTTGAACACAATCCAGTGAACGAAGTCGCCCCCCGGGCCATCGATGTCCGTGACGATCAGCGCTAGCGTCTCAGTCTCCGCTGGCACGGGACCGATCGCTAGGGGCGGGCTGACGTTGTCGCCATCGCAGGTGTACTTCGCCGGGATCGCCCCATTGTCATCGAACGCAGAGCTCCTGATGCCGAGCACAACGGTCACGTCGGGCGGTGGTTGCTCGGCGCCGTCATCGTCGCTACACGAAGCGACGAGGATGGCTAGCCCGACGAGCACAAGGAGCGGCGCCAACGAGCGTCGAAGCATGGTCTATCTTACCGCGAACCGGCTCGCTAGCTCCGCGGCCGCGGCTAGCGGATCATCCGCGCCGCAGACCGCGCTGATAACGGCGACAGCGTCGGCTCCAGCGGCGATGACTTCATCGATGTTCGAGGCGTTGATGCCGCCGATAGCTACGACTGGAACGCGCCGCCCTGAGCCTGTCGAAGGGTCGACGGCCTCCTTTACTTCTCGAACGCGCTCGACGCTGGCGGGGCGGGTGCGATCCGGCTCCTTCGAGCCGGTCGGGAAGACGCTCCCGATCGCGACGTAGGACGCGCCGCGCTCGACGGCGCTCTGCGCTTCGTCCACGTTATTGGTCGAGGCCCCGAGGATGAAGCCGTCCGGGACGAATAGCCGTACCAGATCGACGGGCAGGTCGTGCTGGCCGAGGTGCACGCCGTCGGCGCCAACAGCCAGCGCCAGGTCGGCGTGGTCGTTGGCTATGAAC
>JBKKBW010000405.1:0-1036 GCA_046713635.1 Dehalococcoidia bacterium | reverse complement strand
GGCGAACGCGGGCATCACGCCCGACCCGTCCAAGGCGCCCTGGTACTTCATGAACCTGCAGGAGCTGTTGCTCCACATGCACCCGGCGCTCGCGGGGGTCGTCGTACCAACGATCGCGCTGATCCTGCTCGCAGCGATTCCGTACGTCGATCAGAAGCACGAGGGACAGGGCGAATGGTTCGGCACGAGGAACGCAGTGAAGATTACCATCTTCGCGTTCGTTTTCACGTCCGTCGTGACGTCAGCTCTAGTGCTTTACGACCAGAGCCGCCACGTCAACGTGACGACGAACATCATCCAGCACTGGGACAAGGACTGGGAGTGGCCGGAAGTCCTGGCGCCGTTCCGCAACGCACGCGCGATCCAGACCGAGTGGGAGTGGAGCATCCCCGTCCCGGAGAGTGCGCAGTTAGGCGGCGGTGGTGACAACGAGCATGACGGCTCGCTCGATTGGCCGCAGGACTTTTCGCACGTCCCCATGCCGTTCAACGGCACGAGCGGCCCGGAGTGGATGCAATGGGGACCTCCCGATCAGTTCCCGGGCTGGATGCAGGCAATGTACTGGTACGACCTGAACATGAACACACCGGCGTTCATTGTGGAGCACGTGATCCCTGTCGCACTCATGGTGGGCTTGCCGATCTTGATGGTTATGATGATGTGGAAGATGGGTCTGTGCTACGACACACGCAGCACGATGATTGCGTTGTTCACCGGATTCATGACGGTCTTCTGGGTATTGACGATTGTAGGAGCAGGCTTCCGCGGCGCCGGCCAGGACCTGGTGCTGCCGTGGAGCGTGCCTAAACCTGAAGGTTAGACGAGACATATGACCGAACAAGAGAAAGACCAACTGCCACCGTCGCCTGCGGAAGAGGCGGCGGCCGCGCCAAACGGCGAGGCCGCCGTTATCAAGGAAGAGCGCAAGGTTCCGCGCAAGGAGCAAGCGGCGCTACCCGCGGGGCCGGCTACCGCCGTCGTTGTTGCGAAGAATGAGCCCGGCTCCGCGATCGTTTCGCGCAGGCGTATGCTGCAG